>NZ_WWVY01000010.1:0-78501 GCF_009876955.1 Bittarella massiliensis (ex Durand et al. 2017)
ATCACATTCAGAGCAGTTCAATTTTACTCAGAACTGCTATTTTTCTTGCTCTGAATCTGATACTTTCCTAAAGAATTGTATCAAAAGGAGTTTCTCTTTTTTTGCATCGCTAAAGCTTTTCTGAACCCCCGGCACAGCCGGGGGTTTTCTTGAACAAAAAGAGAGGGCTGGGCGCGCAGTGCGCCCCGCCCTCTCGGCCGAATGGGGATGTCCCTATTTCTTTTTTGCAAGGGCCTCTTTGGCCTTGACGACGATGTCTTTGGCGCGCAGCTCGAAGATGTCGAGCAGCTCGGCGGCGGGGCCGGACATGCCAAAGCGGTCGTAGATGCCCAGTTTCACCACCGGCACCGGGCACTCCTCGGTGACCACCTCGGCCACGGCGGAGCCCAGACCGCCGATGACGCTGTGCTCCTCGGCGGTGACGATGCAGCCGGTCTCACAGGCGGCCTTGGCGATGATGTCGCGATCGATGGGCTTGATGGTGTGGATGTTGATGACCCGGGCGCTGATCCCCTCGGCGGCCAGCATATCGGCGGCCTGCAGGGCCTCGGACACTTCCAGGCCGGTGGCAACGATGGTCAGGTCGCTGCCGTCTCTCAACTGCACGCCCTTGCCCAGCTCAAACTTGTAGTTGGGGTCGGTGTTGACCACCGGCACGGCCAGGCGCCCAAAGCGCAGGTAGACCGGGCCGTAGTAGTTGATGGCGGCCTCCACAGCGGCCTTGGCCTCCACGTCGTCGGCGGGGTTGATGACCACCATGCCGGGGATGGTGCGCATCAGGGCGATGTCCTCGTTGCACTGGTGGGTGGCGCCGTCCTCGCCCACGGTGATGCCGGCATGGGTGGCGCCGATCTTCACGTTCAGGTGGGGGTAGCCAACGGCATTGCGGACCTGTTCGTAGGCCCGGCCGGCGGCGAACATGGCAAAGGTGCTGGCAAAGGGGATCTTGCCGGTGGTGGCTAGGCCGGCGGCGATGCCCACCATGTTGGCCTCGGCGATGCCGCAGTCGATAAAGCGCTCGGGGTAGGCCTTTTTAAAGGTGCCGGTCTTGGTCGCGGCCGCCAGGTCGGCGTCCAGGACCACTACCTCGGGGTATTTCTCGGCCAGGTCGCGCAGCGCCTCGCCGTAGCTCTCACGAGTTGCCTTTTTCACTACATCTGCCATCTTCCTACGCCTCCACTTCCGCCAAAGTCGCCTTCAGCTCGTTCATTGCAATCTCAAACTGCTCTGCGTTGGGGGCAGCGCCGTGCCAAGACACGTTGTTCTCCATGAAGGAGACGCCTTTGCCCTTTACGCTCTTCTGGATGATGGCGACCGGTTTGTCGGTCACCTCTCTGGCCTCTTTGAAGGCCGCCTCGATCTGGTCGAAGTCGTGGCCGTCGATCTCGATGACATGCCAGTTGAAGGCGGCGAACTTCGCGCCGATGGGATAGGGGGAGCAGACCTCTTCCACGGTGCCGTCGATCTGCAGGTTGTTGTTGTCCACCACCACGGTGAGGTTGGTCAGCCCTTTGGCGCCGGCAAACATGGCGGCCTCCCAGATCTGGCCCTCCTGGATCTCGCCGTCGCCGCAGATGGCGTACACCCGGTAGCTCTCGCCGGAGAGCTTGGCCGACAGGGCCATGCCGCAGGCGACCGAGAGCCCCTGGCCCAGGGAGCCGGAGGACATGTCCACGCCGGGGGTCCCCTTCATGTCGGGGTGGCCCTGCAGCATGGCGTGGGGCTTGCGCAGCTTCAGCAGCTCTTCGTGGGGGAAGTACCCGCGCTCAGACAACGTGGCGTACAGCGCCGGAGCGGTGTGGCCCTTGGACAGCACCAGGCGGTCCCGATCGGCCTTCTTCGGGTCTTTCGGGTCGATGTTCATCTCCTTGAAATACAGATAAGTCATCGTGTCGGCGATGGAGAGAGAGCCACCCGGATGACCCGATTTTGCGTTGTAAACGGCCTCAACAGCGCCCATGCGGACTTTGCAAGCCTGCGCGGCAAGTTGCTTTTTTGTTGCCTGGTCCATAACGGTACCTCCTAAGTATTTTATCACTAGGGAGAGTTCTCCCCGTATTCTGGGCCCAGCCGGGCCCAGCTGCAAACGCCGGTTTGACGCGGCGATGGCATTTGAGAGAAAGCGGGTCTACAGGCGGCCGCAATTTTGCCGCAGGTAACCCAAGAACTCGGCGACGCCCCCCTCTAGGCAGCTGGCGCAGACCATGTCGGCGTGCACCTTGATGTCCTGCGGCGCGTCTGCCAGGGTGGCAGAGAAGTGTGCGGCCCGCAGCAGCTCGAGGTCGTTGTAATAGTCGCCGATGGCGGCGGTGGCGTCCTGGGGCAAGCCCAGATGATCGGCCAGAAAGTGGAGCGCCTCCCCCTTGTTGACCCCGTCGGCCATCACCTCTAAAAACTGGGGGGCCGTCTTGACAAAGTAGACGCCCGGGTGATGCTGGGATCGGAGAAAGGCCTCCAACCGCGCCATCTCCGCCGGGTCGATACAAAAGAGGACTTTATACCACGCTTGGGGGACGCTGTCCACATCCGTCACTATATATTCTAATCTATCTGTGCTGGTATGTCTATGGGCAAAGTGGTTATTTTTCGCGACATAAATTGTATCCGGGCACATGATCTCCGCCCCCAGATCGGGGAAGGCGGCGCAGGCGGCCCGCACCAGCTCCACCCCCAGGGCGTGGGGCAGACAGCGCTCACGGATGGCGCGGCCGCTCTGGTAGTCGTAGATGAGGGCCCCGTTGCAGAGGATGGCCGGGGCCGAGAGCTGGATGCGGTCGAGGTAGCGCCGGGCCGAGTCCTTGTGCCGGCCGGTGGCGACGGTAAAGTGGCCCCCCGCCTCGGAAAAGGCGCGGACTGCATCGACATTTTGCTGGGGCAGGCCGATGCCCGCCCGCAGCAGGGTCCCATCCATGTCGGAAACCACCAAAAAATCGCTGATCTGCTTACTCATAAATACCTCCGTAGCGGGTTGTCAGGGCCTGCAAAAAGGCGGTGAAATAGGGGGGCAGGTCGCTGGTAAATTCCAGATAGCGGCCGCTCTCCGGGTGGAGAAAGCCGATGGTGCGGGCGTGCAGACACTGGCCCTGCAGCCCCTTTTCCGGGTGCTTGGGGCCGTAGAGGGGGTCGCCGCAGACCGGGTGGCCGATCTGGGCCGTCTGCACCCGGATCTGGTGGGTCCTACCTGTAAAGAGCTCTAGCTTTACATAGGTGTAGGGGCCGTATCTCCCCTGCACCCAGAGTTCGGTCCGGGCCGTCCGCCCGCCCTGGGCCACCACCGCCATCTTCTTGCGCTCGACAGGGTGTCGGCCGATTTGGTTTTCCAGCACCAGATGGGGTCCTTTGATCCCCCCGTGCAGCACCGCCTCGTAGCGGCGCAGAAAACTGTGCGCCCGAATCTGCTCGGCCAGGATCTGGTGGGCCCTGTTGGTCTTTGCCACCAGCAGCAGACCGCTGGTGTCCCGGTCCAGCCGGTGGAGGATGCCGGGGCGAAGGGGCCCCCCCATGTCAGAGAGCCCTTCCCACCCGTAGCGGGCCAGCAGGGCGGAGGCCAGACTGTCCTCCTCCCGCCCGGCCCCGGGGTGGACCACCATCCCCTTGGGTTTGTTGACCACCGCCAGGCAGTCGTCCTCATAGAGGATCTCCAGCGGGATGGGGTTGGGGCGAAGGGTGAAGGGCACCTCCTCCTGCCGGCGCAAAACAAGCAGGTCTCCCTCCTGCAGCTTCTGCTTTTTGGAGAGAGGCCTGCCGTTGCAATCGACCTGCCCCGTTTCCAGGGCCCGTTTCACCTGGGAGCGGGAGAGCCCAGACCGGCGGCTGAGGAGCAGGTCCACCCGTTCCCCCAGATCCGCCGCCTGTACCGTGTACAAAAACTCCATGCCGTTCTCCCTCAGACGCGCTCCTCTTTGGGCGGTGTCTCGCCGCCGCCCGTCTCCCCTTCATCGGACAGAGCGGCCTCTTCCTGCGGGGCCTCCGCCAGACCGGCAGAAGGCTCCTGCGCGGCCCCGGTGGGCGCGGCGGACTCCCCTTCTGTCTCAATGGGCTTTTCCAGCTCGGGGACACTCTCTTTTTCCTGCAGGGCGGCTGCCCCCTCTTCTGCCGCGGGTGTGGATTCCTCTGCCGTCAAGTCGGCTTCTTCGGCGCTGACGGTGGGCTCCACTTCCCCTTGCGCCTCGGCGGCCAGGGGGAATACCAGTTCGGCGTCGGCGTCAATGGGCTCGGCCGGGCGGACGGGGGCGGTGGCCACCTCTTGGGCCGGCACTTCAGTCACCGCAGCGGTCTTTTTCTCCTTTTTCTGGGGGAAAAATGTCTTGTCAAAGAAGAGGATGTCCACCACCATCACTACAATGCCGCAGACCACCAGGCAGTCGGCAAAGTTGAAGACCGGGAAGTCGATGAACTGAAACTGCAGGTAGTCGATGACGCAGCCCCGGAAGATGCGGTCGATCAAATTTCCCAGGCCGCCCGCCATCACCACCAGCACGCAGCCGTTGAGCACCCTGTTTTGCAGGATGTTTTTGGTGAGCACAAAACAGCCAAAGACCAAAATCACCGTGGTGACGGCGATGAGGAGGGTGGTGCTCCCCTCCATCATCCCGAAGGCAGCGCCCCGGTTCTCCACATAGGTGAGCCCCAGCACATTGGGGATCACCTCGATCGGGCCAGACTGCTGTAAAAAGATGACCGCCGCCATCTTCAGCAGTTGGTCCGCCGCCACCAGCGCCAGGCAGGTGGCCAATATCGTCAACATTCCCATGGGGTCTACTCCTCCTGTGTGTCGTCTGAGCCGGCAAAAGGGGCCGCCGGAAGAACGGGCGCCCGCAGGCGATCTCTCCCAGCTGCCCCTCTGCCAAAAATAGTTGTCCGCGCTACAAGCGGGGGGACAGGCGCTCTTACTTCTCAGAGACGCCCCGCTCCCCCATCTCGAAATTCAAATCAAAACCGGTGTCAAAGAGTTCGGGGTTGATCTCCCCTGCCTTGACCGAAAAGCCCTCTTCCTCTGCCGGGGCGGCAGCGGCTTCGGGAGCGGCGGGCTGCTGCTCGGGCAGCGCCTCTTCCGCAGGCGCTTCGGCGGGGCCCTCCTCCACGGCGGGCTCTTCCGCCGGGATCTGGGAGATGACCTCGATGTGGTTGCGGTAGAGGGAGAGCAGCGCCCCCTTGAAGGAGGAGACCTCGGCCTTCATCCGCGCCAGTTCGTCCTGGTAGAAATGGATCTTGTCCTCTGACTTGGAGAGCATGCTCTCGGACTTGATGGTGGCGTCGCGCATGATGATGTCGGCCTTCTGGCGCGCCTCGGCAACCACCGAGGCCCCCAGCTTCTGGGCGCCCAGCAGGGCCGCCCGCAGGCTGTCCTCGTCCTTGCGGTAGTCCTCCAACTTGTCGGCCAGCAGCTCCAGCTTCTGCTCCAGATCCGCCTTCTCCGCCTCCAACTTCTCGACGGTGGCAATGACCTCGTCGATGAAATCGTCCACCGAGTCGGCCTTGTAGCCCTTCATCCCCGAGCGCTCAAAGGTCGCGTTCTTGATTTGCTCCAGTGTCAGCATCCTCTATCCTCCTACAAATACTTCTGTGCGGTGATGCCGAGGCGGCCCTTTTTGGTGGGCCCGCCCACGGCGGTCAATACAAATCTCCCCGCCTCGCGGACAGAGAGGACATCCCCCTCTTCCAGCGGTTCGGAGGGGGAGAGCACCTCCCGGTGGTTGAGCTGCACCTGGCCGGCCTGCACCAGCTGGGTACAGCGGCCCCGGCTCTGGCGCAACAGAACGCCGAGCACCCCGTCCAGCCGCAGGGAGGCCACCGTCCCCCCGATCTCCTCAAAGCGCTGGGGGGGCACCCGGTCCAGGCCCCCCTCTTCCACGCGCACCCCGACGCGCCCCACCTTTTTGATTTCCAGTGCCAGGGGGGCGGCGTTTTGGTGCAGAAAGGCCACCGCTTCGCCCTCGCCCACAAAGATGTCCCCCACCAGCCGGCGCTCGATCTCCAGCGAGAGAAGGGCGCCCAAAAAGTCCCGGTGGGTGAGTACATCCTGTTTGCGGTAGAGAAAGCGCAAGGGTCGGATGGGAAAGCACCCCTCCCCGATGGGCGGGCCGCCGCTGATTGCCAGCACCGCCCGGCGGCATTCAGGGTGGCCGCCGAAAAAGCGGTGCTCCACCTCGGTGTGGGCGACGAGCATGGGGGCGCAGAGCAGCCGCTGCCGCTCGTCGAGAAAGTAGGTGCTCTTACAGGCGCTGCGGCTGTAGCAGCTCTCCATCATTTCTTCCACGCCCCGCAGAAAGAGGCGTTCGCCCTCGTCTGCGGGCAAAACAGCGCGCACCTCTTTAGAAGAAGATGCCGTTGTTTTCCAGCTCGTCCATCAAATCGCCCACCAGGTCCACGTTGTAGGGGGTGATGATGAAGGTGCTGTTGGCGACCCGCTGGATCTGGCCGTTGTTGGCGTAGGCCACCCCGCTGAGAAAGTCCACTAGCCGGCGGGAGATGTCTTTGTTGGTCCCCTCCAGGTTGAGGACCACCGTCCGCTTGGCGTTGAGGTGGTCGGCCACGGCGGAGGCGTCTTCAAATTTCTCGGGTTTGACCAACACCACCTGCAGCTGGGCGGTGGTGTTGATGTTTACTACCTTGTTGCGCTTGGACGCCACTTCATCGTATCCCACGACCGTCGTCTCCTCCTGTTTCTTGGCAGAGGGGGTACCGCTCAGGAAATCCACCTCGCCGGTGCCCTCAAAATCTTCCTCATATCCCTCTTCGTCGGAGTCCATCCCCATGAAGTCTTTAAACTTGTCGACCAAACCCATTGTCCTGTTTCCTCCTAAACTTGCGATTGCCGCTCTCCAAAGAGGATGCTGCCCAGGCGCACCTGGGTGCTCCCGCAGGAGACGGCTGTTTCAAAATCGCCGGACATGCCCAGCGAAAGAGTTTCCATAAAGACATTATCTAATTTTTTGTGCTTTATGTCAATAAATAGTTTCTCCATCTCCCGAAAATAGGGGGCGGCGCCCTCTCCCTCGGCGGCGGGGGGGATGGCCATCAGCCCGGCGATGCGCACCCCCGGCAGGGCGGCGATTTGGGGCAGGACCCCTTCCAGCTCCTCTTTGGCAAAGCCGGACTTGCTGGCCTCGCCGCCGATGTTGACCTCCAGCAGGATGTCCATCCGCCGGCCGATGGCGGCGCAGCGGCGGCCGATCTCCTCGGCCAGGGCCAGGGAGTCCACGCTCTCGATGCGGTCCACCTTGTCGGCGATGTACTTGACCTTGTTGCGCTGCAGGTGGCCGATAAAGGCGATTTTCAGCCCCTCTTTGTGGTAGCTGTCGTACTTGTCCAAAAACTCCTGCACCCGGTTTTCGCCGATGAGGGAGACACCGCTGTCGATGAACTGGTTGACCCGCTCGGCCGGCACCGTCTTGGTGACGGCCATCAGCGCCACCTCGCCGCCGCTGCGCCCGGCGGCCTGGGCCGCTCGGTCGATGCGGCCGCGAATGTCCCGCAGGATGCGCGCGGCATCAGAGATATTTTCCATCGTAAAGGTCCTTCCCTTCCACAAACACTTCGTCGTAGAGCTCCAGGTAGCGGACGGTGGTCTCCTCCCCTGTCTCCTCGTTTTTGACCGTCTCCTCAGGGGTGGCGACCTGCTCTACCAGCAGGTAGTCCCCCTCTTCCACCAACACGTTGACCTGCTTGAAGCGAACGGTGCCGCCGTCCTTCACGTAGACGCCCTTGACCCCGTTTTCCACCCGCAGGGCCCGGGCGGGCACCCGCAGGCCGCTGAGCTGCTTGTTGCTCAGGCGGATGTTCTGGATGCGCAGGTTGACCAAGTCCTTGGTGATGTAGTCGCAGCGCAGCACCACCAGGCTCTTTCCCCCCTCGCCGGAGGTGATGCGCTCCACCACCACCGGCACCTCCTCGTTGTAGGCGCCCAGGAACTCCACGTAGAGGGTGGCCCCCTCCTTGACCCAGCGCAGCTTTTCGTCGGGGAGGACGCAGGCCACGTACCAGTCAAAGTCCTTGACCAACTTTCCCAGGGGGTTGCCCTCCACGGCAGCCGGCTGGCTCTTGCCGTCGAGAATATCCTGTACCTGGGCGGCGGTCATCCCCTCCAGGGCCTGGGGGGTGAGCACCTCTTCGTACCCGTCCACCGCACTGGAAAAATAGCCGGAGGCGGGGGCGTACTCGTAGGAGACCTTGCCCCCCAACTGGCCGTTGAGGCTGTCGATCTGGCCCTGCAAGGCGCTCATCTGGGCGGTGTAGTCGACCGCCTGGCCGGTGGCCGCCTGCCGGCGGCTGATTTGGGCCAGCAGCTGGTTTTTGTAGTCGGCGCTCTTGGCGTAGCTACCGCTTTGGAACTCCCCCTCCATCTGGGCGATGGTCTTGCCGATCTGGGTGCCCAGGGCCGAGGGGTCGGTCACCGAGGTGGAGAGGGTGCTGGACTCCTTGAGCATGTCTAGCTCCTTTTGCAGGGCGCGCACCTTGCTCACCAGGGCCGAATCGCTCTCGCTGGCGTAGACCTCGGAGATCAGCTCCCCCCCCGAGACCTTGGAGCCGTCGGTGAGGGAGTAGTTGAAGTAGCCCTCCTGGCTGGCGCGGAGGACCTGTGCATCCCGAATGGCCAGCCCCTTGGTGGTGGCGGACGAGCTCATCACATAGCTGACGGCCACCTCGGTCTTGTTGCGGTTGAAGTAGATCTGAAAGGCCTGCACCCCCACGTAGAGGATGAGCAGCAGACAGAGGCCGGCGATTCCCAGCCATTTGAGCACCTTTTTCAATACGTTGCCCCTCCCTTTCTCCCCCGGTCAGTCCCCCAGGTGGCGGCGGGCGATCTCCAGCGCCCGCTGAAATATCTCTTCGTCGGTGGTCTGCTCCCCCGCGTCAATCCAGTGGATGGACCGGTTTCGCCGAAACCAGGTCAGCTGCCGTTTGGCGTAGTTGCGGGTGCGCTTTTTCAGATTCTCCAGCCCCTCTTCCAGGGTGCAGTTGCCCTCGAAATAGTCGGCCAACTCCTTGTAGCCAATGGCCTGTTGGGCCGTCTGGTACTCCCGCCGCTCGGTGTAAAAGGCCAGCGCCTCGGAGATGAGGCCCTGCTCCACCATACGGTCCACCCGCCGGTTGATGCGGTTGTAGAGCAGTTCCCGGTCGCTGTACTCGATACCCAGGTAGCAGGCGTCGTAGAGCTTGGGCGCGGCGGCAGCCCGCCTTTGCAGTTCGCTCATCTTCTGGCCGGTGACCTCCATGGTCTCCAGGGCCCTCAGCACCCGGCCGGTGTTGTTCTGGTGGAGCTTTTCAGCCAGCTCCGGGTCCAGGGCGGCCAGCTTGCGGTACATCTCCTCCGGCCCCCGGCAGGCCAGTTCCTTTTGCAGCCGGGCCCGCACCTCCTCGTCCACCCCCGCGTCGTCAAAGCAGAGGTTGCCCACCAGGGCGTCCACATAGAGGCCGGTCCCCCCGGCCACGATGGGCAGGCGGCCCCGCTCGGCGATGCCGGCGATGATCCGCTTGGCGTCCACCACATAGTCGGCCACGCTGTAACGGCGGGTGGGGGGGACAAAGTCGATGAGGTGGTGGGGCACCCCCTCCATCTCCTCCGGGGTGGGCTTGGCGGTGGCGATGTCCATCCCGGTGTATATCTGCATGGAATCGGCAGAGACGATCTCCCCGTCGAGGGCTTTGGCCAGTTTGACCGCCAGCGCCGATTTGCCCGACGCCGTCGGCCCCACCACGGCCAAAATCTTCAGCGGCTTCTCCAACTCAAATCACAGCCTTCCAAATAATTTCTCGATGTCCTTCTTGGTCTGCTCGATGACGATCGGCCTGCCGTGGGGGCAGTACTTGACGATGTCGTAGCGGTAGATGTCCTCCATCAGCTGCTGCAGCTCGTACTGGGTGGAGCGGTTCCCCCCCTTGATGGCCGCCCGGCAGGCGATGGAGTTGAAGAGCCAGTCGATGTGGGAGGCGCTGACCTCCTGCTCGCCCTTAGCCAGGTTGGAGGCCACCTCCTCAAAGATGCCGGCGATGTCGCAGTTTTGGAGGAAGGAGGGGATCTCCCGCACCACCATGGCGCTGACCCCCAGCTCCTCGGCGATGAAGCCGGCGTTTTGCAGCAGTTCCCGGTGCTCGAGCACGGCGCTGATCTCCTCCGGCGCCAGAGTCACGGCCACCGGCTCTAAGAGGATCTGGCGGGCGATCTGCCGGTACTCCCGCTTGAGCCGCTCAAAGAGGATGCGCTCGTGGGCGGCGTGCTTGTCCACGAGGAAGAAGCGGTCCTCGGTGCAGGCGAGGATGTAGGTGTGAAAGAGCTCCCCCACCACGGTGGGCACCTCTCCTTCGACCCCGCCCGCCGAGGGGGCCGCCCACTGCAGCTGCCCGTCCTCCTCCGCCGCGGGTTCGGCGGGGGCGCTGGGGACGGCGGGGCGGGGCGACGCCGCCTGATGAGGGGCGGATCCGGGTCGGCAATCCGCCCCGGCAGAGAAAACGCCGCTCGGGCGGGAGGGCTGCTGTGAGACCGCTTTGAGCACAGGCCTCTCCGCGGCCGATTCGGGGCGCTCCCTCTGTGCTGCGGCGCGCAGGGTGGCGCTGCGGCGCAGCAGGTCGGCGGCAGCGCCGCTCACCCCAATGCCGTAGCGGCCGTCCGGGGTGCGGGGGGCGGCGGTGGGGCTGTGCAACTCCCCCGTGCCCCGCACGGCGCTCCCCCCGGTGGAGGGGGCCGCAGGGCGCCAGCCGCCGGGCCCCTTCTCCAGCGGCAGCGGCTGTTCCGCCGCTGCCTTGGCCTGGGCCGGCGAAAGGGCCGCCGTCTGGTCGGAAAAGTTGAGGATGGCACTCTTGGCGGCGGTGTAGACGGCGCGGAAGACGTCGTTTTCAGCGGCGAAGCGCACCTCGATCTTGGCCGGGTGGACGTTGACGTCCACCAGCTCGTTCGGCATCTCGATAAAGAGGAAGCAGGCGGGGAATTTGCCCGCCATCAGCACATTTTTATAGCCCTGTTCCAGGGCGGCCATCCCGGTCTTGGTCTTGACAAACCGGCCGTTGACGTAGAAGTGCTGCAGGGTGCGGTTGGACTTGGCGTACTGGGGCTTGGAGATGTAGCCGCTCACCCGGTAGGGCGGGGCCTCGTGGCTCACCTCGATGAGGTTGTCGGCCACCGACCTGCCGAAGAGTTCGCGGACGGCGTCCTTCAGCCGGCCGGTGCCGGGGGTGTGCAGCTTGTCCACCCCATCGCGGATAAAGCGGAAGGAGATCTGCGGGTGGGAGAGGGCGGTCTTCTGCACCACCGACTCCACCGCGTTGCCCTCGGTGACGTTCTTCTTTAAAAACTTCATCCGCGCCGGGGTGTTGTAGAAGATGTCTCGGGCGATGATGGTGGTGCCCTGGGGGCAGCCGGCGTCTTCGCACTCGCCCCCCACCCCGCCCTCGATGCAGTAGCGGGTGCCCAGTTGGCTGTCGGGGGTGCGGGTCAAGAGTTCCACCCGGCAGACCGCGGCGATGGCGGCCAACGCCTCGCCCCGGAAGCCCAGGGTGCCGATGTGGCTCAGATCCTCCTCGCAGGCGATCTTGCTGGTGGCGTGGCGGAGGAAGGCGGTGGGCACATCCTCCCTGCCGATGCCGCCGCCGTTGTCGGTGATGCGGATGAGGCGGATGCCCCCCTCCCCGATTTCCACCGTGATGGCGTTTGCCCCGGCGTCAATGGCGTTTTCGATGAGCTCTTTGACAATGGACGACGGGCGCTCCACCACCTCCCCGGCGGCGATGAGCTCTGCCACGTGGCCCTGCAACAGGTTGATCTTCTGGCCCACAGGCCCTCCCTCCTCTTCTCTTCAAAATTCTCTTCCCGGCGGCCCCTACTCCCTGGCGATCTTGACCAGCTCGTACAGGAAGTTGAGGGCCTCGATGGGGGTATAGGCGTTGGGGTCGATTTTCCGGACCTTCTGCACCAGGGCGCTCTCCACCGCCGAGGAGAAGAGGTCGGGCACCGCCTCCTCCCGCGGGGCGGCCGGAGCTGCGGCCTGGGGGGCCTGCGCCTCCAGCGAAGCCAAGATCTCCTTGGCCCGCTCCACCACCGCGCCGGTCACCCCTGCCAGCTTGGCCACCTCGATGCCGTAGCTCTCGTCGGCCCCGCCAGGGATGATCCGCCGCAGGAAGGTGATGTCGTCCCCCCGCTTCTTCACGGCGATGTTGTAGTTTTTCACGTTGGGCAGGGCATTCTCTACCTCGGTGAGTTCGTGGTAGTGGGTGGCAAAGAGGGTCTTGGCCCCCAGCTTTTTGGGGTCGGCGATGTACTCGATCACCGCCCGGGCGATGCTCATCCCGTCAAAGGTGGAGGTGCCGCGGCCGATTTCGTCCAGGATCAAGAGGCTCTGTTTGGTGGCGTTGTCCAGTATGTAGGCCACCTCGCTCATCTCCACCATAAAGGTGGACTTGCCCGCCGACAGGTCGTCGGAGGCGCCTACCCGGGTGAAGACCGCGTCCACGACGCCGATCTCCGCCGCCGAGGCGGGGACAAAGCAGCCCACCTGGGCCATGAGGGTGATGAGGGCCACCTGCCGCATGTAGGTGGACTTGCCGGCCATGTTGGGGCCGGTGATGATGGCCACCAGGTTTTCCCGCCCGTCGAGCAGGGTGTCGTTGGGGACAAAGGGCACGTCTTTTTGCAGCTGTTCCACCACCGGGTGGCGGCCGTCCTTGATTTGGATGCGGCTGCCGCCGGTCATCTGGGGCCGGCAGTAGCCGTTGCGGGCGGACACCTCGGCAAAGGAGCAGAAGACGTCCAGCCGGGCCAGGGCCTTGGCGGTGGTCTCCACCTCCTCGATGCGGGCGGCGATCTCCTTGCAGACGCCGTCGTAGAGGGTGCGCTCCAGGGCGATGATGCTGTCGTTTGCGCCCAGGATGCGGTTTTCCAACTCCTTGAGCTCCTGGGTGATATAGCGCTCGCAGTTGACCAGGGTCTGCTTGCGGATAAAGCCGTCCGGCACCAGTTCGGTCTGGGACTTGCTGACCTCGATGAAGTAGCCGAACACCTTGTTGAAGCCGATTTTCAGATTGCGGATGCCGGTCTCCTCTTTCAGGCGGGCCTCCATCTGCATGAGGATGTCCTTGCTGTTTTCAATTAGGTCCCGCAGCTCGTCCACCTCGGCGTTGTAGCCCCGCTTGATGACCCGGCCGTCCTTGAGGGTCACCGGCGGGTCGTCCTCGATGGCCCGGTCCACCAGCTCCTTGATTTCGGGCAGTTCGCTGATTTGCAGGTGGCACTCCACCAGGGCGCTGCTGTGCCGTTCGGCCAGCAGGTCCCGGACAGGGGGGAGTTGCTGTGCTGTAAAGGAGAGCGCCTTTACCTCTTTGGGGGAGGCACTGCCGTAGACGATGCGGGACATCAGCCGCTCCACATCGGCGATGTGGGAGAGGTGCTCGGCGATGTCGGCGCGCGCCGAGGGCTGGTCCACCAGCTCCTCCACCGCGTCCAGCCGCTTTTCGATGTGGACGATGTTTTGCAGCGGCTGTTCCAGGTAGCTGCGGATGAGGCGCTTGCCCATGGCGGTGTGGGTGCGGTCGAGCACCCAGAGCAGGCTGCCCTTCTTCTCCCCCCGGCGCATGGTCTCGGTGAGTTCCAGGTTGCGGCGGGTGTTGATGTCCAGGTTCATGTACTGCTCACAGCGGTAAAAGTCCAGCTCCCGGATGCGGGAGACCCCTTTTTGCTGGGTGTGGTCCAGGTAGTGCAGCAGGATGGAGAGGGCCAGGACGCACTCTTCCCTGTCCTCGAGCTGCAAGTCGGAGAGGGCGATGGCGTCAAACTGGGCGAGGATGCGGGCCTCGTTCTCCTCTCTGCCGAACTGGTCGCCCACCAGCTTGACCGCCCGGCAGCCGATGGCCTCCTTCACGGCCTCCAGGTGGTATTTCAGTTGGAGGGAGTTTTGGCAGAGGAGGATCTCGCTGGGGGAGAATTTTCCCAGCTGGTCCACCAGCTTCTGGCGGACATCCCGCCCCCGCAGTTCGGTCACCAGACACTCGCCGGTGGAGACGTCGGCAAAGCAGACCCCGCAGCGGTTTTTCCCGGTGGCCACGGCGCAGAGGTAGTTGTTCTTCCCCTCTTCCAGCATCCCGCCCTCCAGCAGGGTGCCGGGGGTGTAGATGCGAATGACCTCCCGCTCCACCAGATTGGGGCCCTTGGTGGGCTCGCTCATCTGCTCGCAGACGGCCACGTTGTACCCCTTTTTCAGCAGCCGCTGAATATAGGCCTCGCAGCTGTGGTAGGGCACGCCGCACATGGGGGCGCGCTCCTCCTGGCCGCAGTCGCGGCCGGTGAGGGTCAGTTCCAGCTCTTTGGAGACCTTGATGGCGTCGTCAAAGAACATCTCGTAGAAGTCGCCCAGGCGAAAAAAGAGGATCTCGTCCTTGTGCTGCTCCTTGATGTCCATGTACTGCTGCATCATCGGTGACAGTGGTGCCATTTTTTACCTCTCCATCCAATCAAAGTGTGCGAAAGAAAAAGGGGCGGCGCGGTCTCTCCCGCCGGGGAGAGGCCGCCCGCCGCGCCCCGCTTACTGCCCGCAGCCGGAGCAGGAGGAGCAGTTGCCGCCACAGCCGGCGGCGCTCACGTCGATCTCGTCGGGGTCCTCGCCGTTGATGGCCATCATCAAGATGTTGGTGATCTGGTTGGCCAGCTTGTCCACCTCGTCCTTGGCGGCGCTGAAGGCCAGCATGTGGGGGTTTTTCATGATTTCGGTGTAGAGGGTGCGCATCTCGGCGTTGAGCTGGTCGATGCGGGCTTTGTCCTTCTCGCTCTTGCTCATCTCGGCGTTGAGGTTCATCCGCACCAGGTTGAACTTGCCGATGGCAGCCCCCAGCTCCTTGTCCTCGTCGTTTTGCTGCTGGGCCAACTGCAGGGCCAGGTAGCGCTCGTCCTTCTGAATTTCCTTGGCCAGTTCTCTGGCCTGTGCGATAATATCCATTTTCAAATCCTCCCCATTCTCCCCCGCACCCTTTGGCAGGCTTCGGGGGGACAAATCGTTCGTTTTCTCTTTTGGAGTCGGGGCAGAGGGCTAAACCAGCTCGCCCGCCACCGCCCAGTTTTGCGCCTCGGTGATCTTGACCTGGACAAACTGTCCGCCAAGGCCCTCCTCCCCGGCAAAGACGACCACGGTCCCGTGCTCGTCCCGCCCGGTCATCTGCCCGGGCTGTTTGCCGGGGCCGTCCACCAGCACCCGCAGGGTCTGGCCCACCAGTCCCGCAAAGCGGGCGCTGCCGATGGCGCGCTGTACCTCTTGCAGCTGGGCAAACCAGCGGCTCTTCTCGGCCGCGGGGACGGGGTCTTCCATCCCCGCGGCGCGGGTGCCCGGCCGGGGGGAAAAGATGAAGATGAAGAGGCTGGCGTAGCCCACCTCCCGCACCAGATCCACCGTCTGCAAAAACTCCTCTTCGCTCTCGCCGGGAAAGCCGACAATGATGTCGCTGGTAAAGGTGACGCCGGGGATGACCGCCTTGGCGTAGGCGATCTTTTCCAGATAGCCCGCCCGGTCATAGTGGCGGTTCATCTCCCGCAGCACCCGGTCGCTGCCCGACTGCACCGGCAGGTGGATGTGGCTGCAGAGCTTCTCCTCCCTGGCGATGAGGTCCAGGAGCTTGTGGGTGATGTCCTTGGGGTGGGAGGTCATGAACCGCACCCAGAAGTCGCCGGGGATGCGGCAGATGCGCGCGAGCAGGTCGGCAAAGTCGCAGGGCTCGTCCAGCCCCTTGCCGTAGCTGTTGACGTTTTGCCCCAGCAGGGTGATCTCTTTGTACCCGGCCTCCACCAGGCCGCGCACCTCGGCCACCACGTCCTCGGGGCGGCGGCTGACCTCGCGGCCGCGCACCAGGGGCACCACGCAGTAGGAGCAGAAGTTGTCGCAGCCGTACATGATGGGGACCCAGGCCTTGACCGACCCGTCCCGGCGCACCGGCATCCCCTCGACGATCACGTTCTCCCCCTCCTCGGCGTCAAAGACCCGGGCGGGGCTGCCCTGCCGCCCCCGCAGCACCTCGCAGAGGTTTTGGGGGAAATTTTGCAGGGCGTGGGTGCCAAAGATCAGATCCACAAAGGGATAGCTGCGGCGGATGCGCTCCTGCACCGGCTTTTGCTGCATCATGCAGCCGCACAGGCCGATGACCATGCCGGGGTTTTTGGCCTTGTAGCCCTTGAGGGCCCCCACGTTGCCGTAGAGCTTTTGCTCGGCGTGCTCCCGCACGGCGCAGGTGTTGTAGATGACCAGGTCGGCCTCCTCCCGGCGCTCGGTGAAGTCGTAGCCGATCTCGGCGAGCATCCCCTTGATCTTCTCCCCGTCGCTGACATTCTGCTGGCAGCCGTAGGAGTGGATGTGGGCCAGGGGCCGCCGGGCCCCGTAGAGGGCGAGGCACTGCTGTCTGGCGGCCTCGATCCCCGCGCTGGAAAAGCGGGGGGAGGGCGGGTTTGTTTGGGTCTTCAAAGGTGTTCCTCCTAATTTGTCCATTCGTGTTCCATCATACCATTTTTGTCTCTTTGCTTCAAGTTCCGGTTGTGAAGATTATGAAAATTCGCAGAAAACCTTCCATCTTTTTTCCGGGTATACTATAATTGGAATTTATAAGGATGTGATTTTTTGAAACCGACGCAAGACTTCAACTTCAAGCGGTGGGTCTGGCCCATCACCTACGGCATTCTGCTCTTCTTTTTGCTGCAAAACATCGGCCGTATCTTCAACCTGGCGGACGGGATGATGGGGCTCCTCTCCCCCATCGTCATCGGCTTTTTCATCGCCTTTATCCTCAACATCCCCATGCGGGCCATCGAGCGGGGGCTGGTCAACCGCTTCCTCATCCGCAAGGAACTGCCCTCCCTGCGCCGCACCATCTCCATCCTGCTGACGCTGCTGGTGGTGATCCTCCTCTTCACCGTCATCGTCCGCTATGTGGGCCCCCAGCTCACCGACAGCGTGATGCTGCTGGGCCGGCAGATGCCCGGCTACATGAACGAGGTGCAAAAGTGGGTGACCGACATCTCGCAAAACGTCGAGCTGCCCGCCGAGGTGGCCACCAAACTCACCACCTATTTCAACGACGCCCTGCAGTGGCTGCTCAACTTCCTCACCGACTTTGTGCCCAAACTCATCGGCGGGGTGGTGGGCTTTGCCTCCAGCCTCATCAACGTCTTCATGGGCCTCGTCTTCGCCCTGTACATGCTCTTCAACAAGGAGAAGATGGTGCGCGGGGTGAAAAAACTCACCGCCGCCCTCCTCCCCGAGAACATCTTCCGCAAGGTGCACGACGTGGCCGCACTCACCAACAACACCTTCAACGGCTACTTCACCGGCCAGCTCACCGAGGCCTTTGTCCTCGGCGGCCTCTGCTTTTTGGGGATGAGCATCTTCCGCTTCCCCTACGCCCCCCTCATCAGCGTCATCGTGGGGGTCACCGCCCTCATCCCCATCCTGGGCGCCTATCTGGGGGCCATCCCCAGCGCCTTCCTCATCCTCATTGAAAACCCCATCAAGGCCCTGTGGTTCGTCATCTTCATCGTCTGCCTGCAGCAGTTGGAGGGCAGCCTCATCTACCCCCGCATCGTGGGCTCCTCCATCGGCCTCACCGGTTTTTGGGTGATGGCGGCCCTCATCGTCGGCGGCGGCATCGCCGGCATCCCCGGGGTCATCATCGGCGTCCCCGCCTGCTCGGTCCTCTACACCCTCACCTCCAAAAAGACAAACGAGGTCCTCAAGAAAAAACAGCTGGACATCCGCTGAGCCCCACCGGCAAAAAAAGCGGCGCCGCTTTTTACATGTTCAGAGAGAAAAACAGGTTCAGGACTGGGTGAAGGAGATGTCGATGTTCCCGTTGGTGGTGGTGCAGTAAAACTGCTTCTGCGCGCCCGTCCCGCCGCTCTCGCCCAGGTTGGACTTGCCGTTGGTGGTGGTGCAGCGGTAGTTGTAGTCGCCCTGGCTGCCCACAAAGCTGCCCTTGATGGAGGCGTTGGTGGTCTTGAAGTTGGCGGTGGTGGCTTCCATCCGCTCAAACTCGACCCGGCCGTTTTTGGAGGTGGCGGTAAAGGTCTTTCTACAAGCGATGCGCTCGAGCCGCACGGCGGCGTTGGTGGTCTCCACCGTGGCCACCCCCGCCTGGGAATCCTCCAGGGTGAGGGAGCCGTTGGTGGTCTTGAGCCAGAGGGTGTTCCCCACGTCCAGGGCCCGCCCTTTGATGGTGCCGTTTCTGGTCTCTGCCTCCAGTTCACCGCTGGCGGTGACGCTGTCCAGGTCGATGGAGGAGTTGGTGGTCTTCATCTCCAGCCGGCCCGCCTTGACCTGGGTGAGGTGCAGCGAGCCGTTGGTGGTCGAGAGGGTGGTCGTCCCCTCCACCGACAGGTCCTCCAACTCGATGCGGGCGTTGGTGGTGCTGGCCTTCAACTGGGGCAGGGTGCAGCTCTCCACCTCGATGGCGGCATTGGAGGTGTCCAGCGACAGGCCCGCCAACCGCTCCATCCCGTTACAGCTGATCTTGCCGTTGGTGGTGCGCACCGAGAGCAGTTTCTGGTAGTCCTGCGGCACCCGCAGGACACAGCGGGTGCGGGCCTCGTTCAAGCCGCTGAACATTCCCGACCAGACCCGACGCAGCCAGTTGTAGTGCCGCTCGGTGTTGACGCTGCGCACCCGCAGCACCCCGTTCTCGTTGGTTATTTCAAACTTGCAGTACTTGGTCTCGGTGTACTCGAGGGCGATCTCCGTCCCCTCGGCAGGGAGGATCTCCACCCGCCGGTTGCCCAGTTCCAGGCGGATCTCCTCCACCCCCGCGGCCGGGGCACTGTAACTCTTCTCCTCGATTTCGTCGTTGGTGGCGTCCAACTGCCAGACGTCGAAGCCGACCATGGCAAAGGCGCCGCCCGCCAGCAGGGCCCCGGCGACACAGAGCGCCGCGGCGGCGATCAGCCAACCCCTAATGTGCTTCATTGACAGCAGCCCCCTTTCTCTTTTTTCCAATGCTGCCCAGCCAGCCAAAGAGGGCGCTGCAGCCCTTCATCATGGCCTTTGCCAGCCCCCATCCCCCCAGGAAGGAGAGGATGGCAAACCCCGCAAACAGCAGGCAGATCCCGATTTGGAAGGCCCCGATCACGGTGTTTTGCGCCAACAGCGCAAAGGAGGGCACCAAGTAGATGAATCCCGCCGCCAAAAAGGCGAAGGACATGACAAACAGGGAGAGCACCATCACCCACCCGGCGAAGAGCAGGGCCAGGACGACCATGCCGACCGCCAGCGCCAAACTCGCCCAGATGGGGCTGGTCACCGCCAGCAGCACGATCTTCAGCACCTGGCTGTCCTCTTTCTGGCGGGGCGGCGGGGGCGCGTAGGGCTGGCCGTAGGGCGGTGCGCCGTAGTTCCCCGCTGGGGGGGCGCCGTAGGGCGGACGGGGGGCGGTGAAAGGCGCTTGTCCCCCCATCTGCGGCCGCGGGTCGCCGGTCGGATGCGTCTGCGGCGGGGGCGCGGCGGGCTCCTTCTTGGCGCCGCCCTCGCTCTCGGCAATCAGTTTGTCGGCGATCTCCTCCACCGGGCCAAACTGGGCGATGACCTCTTCCTCGTCCATCCCCGCCTCCAGCTTGTCGGCGATCATCTCATTGTAGTAGTCCATGGCCATGTCCCGCTCGCCCTCTGACAGCGGCGCGATCTTCTGGCGCAGGGCGTTCATAAATTCGTCCCGTCTCACAGTGCATCCTCCCCCAAAATATAGCAGTATATCCTCTTCAGCTGCGGCCAGTCCCCGGCGAACTCGCCCAGGCGGCGGACCCCCTCTTCGGTGATCTTGTAGTATTTGCGCAGGCGGCCGTTGTGTGCCTGGGAATAGGTGGTGAGACAACCGTTTCCCTCCAGGCGCTTGAGGATCGGATAGAGAGTCGACTCCGATATCTCTATATATTCTGAGAGATCGCCTATGATTTTGTACCCGTATGAGTCCTCTTTTTTCAGGGCGGTGAGGACACATGCCTCCAGCAGCCCCTTTTTCATCTGTACGTCGATGGCTCATCCCTCCTTACACATAATACTATATTGTACATAGTATACTTTGTCAACCCCTTTTTCCCCTCTTTTCTGAAGGTTGCAAAAAAAGGGGGGATGGGGCATAATAGAGGGCGTTTGAAAAAGAAGGAAAACAGACTGCGAGAGAAAGGAGATCCGCTGTGAAAAATCGCTTTGTCACCCCGGGAGGCGAATTTGTCATCCGCCCCACGCGGGAAGAGGACTGCCCGCTCATCCTCTCCTTTATCAAGGAGCTGGCCGAGTACGAGAAGATGGGCGACTTGGTGGAAGCCACCGTCGAGACCCTGCGCCACTCCCTCTTTGGGCGGGGGGCCGCCCGCTGCGTCATCGGCGAGCTGGAGGGGGAGCCGGTGGGGTTTGCCCTCTACTTCTACAACTTCTCCACCTTTGTCGGCAAGCCCGGCCTCTATCTGGAGGACCTGTTCGTCCGCCCGGCCCACCGCGGGCTGGGGCTGGGCAAGCTCCTGCTGCAATACCTGGCCAACCTGGCGCGGGAGGAGGACTGCGGCCGGATGGAGTGGTTCTGCCTGGACTGGAACGCCCCCTCCATCGCCTTTTACAAAAAGATGGGCGCCCGCCCGCTGGACGACTGGACGGTCTTTCGCCTGGACGCCCAGGCCCTGGAAGACCTCGCCTTTCCCCAGTAGCCGCCCTCTCTGAAAAGCCGGCAGCGCCCCCTCTTTTGAGGGGGCGTTTTGTGCGCTCTCGGCGATCCGTCTTCGCGGTGGGATTGTCAGGGGGGCACTTTTTTTGTATACTGTCTTTAAAAGACATTCTGATGAACCTGTTTTTTTAGAAATTTGAGCAGAAAAGGGGGCGAAACCACCTTGCAAAGACAGCGCGTTCCCACCCTGCGCCTGATCGCCTGCCTGGCGGCCGCCTCCCTTTTGTTGGGCGGCTGCGCCGCCTTCTCCCAAGACGACGCCCCCCTCTCCTCCCCTGTCAGCGCGGCCGACCTGGGCATCGACATGGACTGCAGGGACCAGGGCCGTCTCACCGCCGGAGACAAAAATTACATCTACGCCGCAGGCAGACGGGGCATCTACCAAATCGGCAGGGGAACAGCCAGCGGCGAGTTGATCCTCCCCCTGTCCTCCCGGGCGCAGTACCTCATCCGCTACCAGAAATACCTCTACTACCTGCAAGACGGCGCCCTCTTCGCCCTGGATCTACAGACCCGCGCCGTCCACCCCCTGGGGATCGAAGCGGGGGATGTCTCCCTCCTCAAAAACGCCCTCTATGTCACCACCCCGGACGGCGGCGACCGGCTGCTCTACCGGCTGCAAAATCCCCTCACCCCGACCCTGGAAGAGCGGGTGCCCGCCGAGGAGGGGACCGCCTACCCCCACTTTTACACCGGTATCCTCGACGGCGCTGCCGGCGTCGCCTACCGGGAGTGGGTGGACCCAAAAGACCCCCTCTCCCTGACCGTCACCCTCCTCTCCCCCGACGCGGGGGAACTGTCCGCCCCCATCTCCCTGCCCAGCGAGCGCAACGGCTCCCACCTGGTCACCCCGGAGGGCGTCTACTACGCGGACAACGGCATCTACTGGGCCCCCTTCGGCGGCAGCCGGATGCACCTCACCGTCAACCACTCGACCGCCCCCCTCTTCATCGCCTATGACAGCCAATGGGTCTATTTTATGGACGTGGCCAACTCGGAGAAAAGGGTCTACCGGCTGCGCTGGGAGACGGTGGAGGAGATCCCCCGCTTGCAGGGGATCGGCTCCTTTGAGGTCATCTGCGACTGGATCTATTTCTACGACGAGACCTCCGACGTCCTCTGTCGCATTTACATGGGGCTGCCCGAGAGCTCTTTACAGGTGGAAACCGAATTTTAGACAAACCAGCAAACAGAAAAGGCGGCTGATCTTCATCCGCCTTTTCTGTTTTCCCTTTTCTGCCGAAAGGATTTGACCTGCAAGATGGGAGCAGGGGGCCGATAGGACGCCCCTCCCCTCAGCCCCCTCGGGAAAGGAGCCCGGCGCCCGCCCCTGCTGCCGCAAAAAAAGAAGCAACCCCAAGGCGGTTGCTTCTTCCCCACACACCGGCGCAAAACGCCCTTGCAAAGAGCAATCCGAACCACGGCATTTATCCGTTTGTCGCTCTATTTTCAATTTTGGGGCTTCAATGGCGCTAGACGTCCTCTTCCACGAAGTGCTTTTCGTACTGGTTCCAGTATTTTTTAAAGACACGGCTGTCGTCTCCGTCAAGATTTAGCTGGTACAGCCGAAAAACGACGGGAATATCTTTGGGCTGCCACTGCTCTTCATAGGAATAGCAGTACTTCATCCCCACCTGCTTCATCACCCCTCCACTGCGGGGATTGTTGACGTCGTGGGTTGCTGTGATATAGGGAAGCCCGTCTTTTCTTACCTGTTCTACAAGGGCTTTTCCCGCCTCGGTCACAATGCCTTGATGCCAGAACTCCTTCCGCAGAGCATAGCCAAAATCGTGGCTTTCGTCCATATCCACCTTGATGTAGCCGATTGGAAAGTTGTCTCCCTTCGAGCAGATGGCATAGGCGTAGGCCCGGGGCTTTTCATAGTTGGCCGCATACCTCTCTTCGTAAAAAGCCCTTGCGTCCGCCATGCTTTTGGCGGGGAACCAAGGCAAAAAGGTATTGACCTCCTCGTCTTTTAAAAGCAGGTAGAGCGCCTCCATATCCTCCTCTGTAAACTTTCTCAAAATCAGGCGCTCCGTCTCCAAAACAGGGGTATTTTCCATGTTGCATCCTCCTCACTCTTCGCTGTACTCCCTCAAAATTGCATTTATCGTGTGCCTGGCGTTGCCGGCCACCAGGGGCTCCGGCGCGCGATAGGTCACCAGCGCTTTCCACAGCGCCCATCCCCTTGCCCGAGCGATCGTGCCGGTGTCCAGGCCCTGCAAAAAGGCCCTTCTGCTGCTGCCATCAAAATATGTCCACGCCATGGCGTAGTCGCAGGCGGGATCGCCAACCCCCATGATGCCAAAGTCAATAACGCCGCAGAGGTCGCCGTCTTTTACCAAAAGGTTGCCCGGCGCAACGTCGCCGTGAAGCCACACAGGAGCGGTATTCCACTCTGTCGCAACAGCCTCTCTCCATATCTCCTGAATGCTGCGGACCGGCAGAACAAATTCTAAATCGCGCAGGGAGGACGCGACCTGGCGGCTGTAAACAGCCGGGTTTGCACCCCTAAAAAAGTTGTGTGCCCCCGCAGCGGGCCCTCCCCTCGTGACAGACGCCCTGCAGCTCTTTCAGAAAGGCCGAGAGCTGGGTGGCGATCCACACCTTCTCGGAAACGGCACATCCGCTCAAGGGTCCGCCCTCCACATATACATTGACCGACCAGGGAAACGGATAGTACCCCGTGGCCTTTCCCTGCGCAAGGGGCCGCGAGATCGGGAGGGACAGATTTGACGCCAAAAATGGGAGCCACTTTCCCTCTTTTTCGATTTGCGGGACGTACTCTTGGCCGCTTGGCAGGCGGATGGTCATCTGCTCGCCCAAGTGAAATGTCCTGTTGTCGTGTCCGCTCTGTGCAACCGGCCTGATTTCCAGATGGGCCCATTGGGGGAACTGCTCCTCTATCAGCCGGGTGGCCACTTCGGTCGAAATGTTAACCATAGAAACTCCTTTTCGGTTTGGTATCTGTTTTTATTATAGAAAATCCGGCATCCCCTTTACAACCTACAAATTTGTTATACACAAAAAATAGGGGGCCGCAGAACGCCTGCAGTCCCCTATTTTTACACGTCCCGCTTTCTCTGTGAGGTGAGGATCCGCTCTATGCCCTTTAACGAAAGGCCATATTTGTCCGACAGCGCCTCTATGGGAACGCCTTTTTGGTACTCTCGGCAAATTTCGAGGTCCCTTTTCGCAAAGAATTCGCGCGCCCCACTTTTGCTTCCCCAAGACTTTCTCTTGCGGCTGGGGATGTAGAGGTATTCACCGTCAACATATTTCTGTATTTCCCTCACCAGATCAGCGGGCAGTCGCTCCGTTGCAGATTGATAACCCATTTTGCTCTCCTCAATTGGCATTTTCTCAAATTCCAAATAAGGCATAGCAAAAACTACTCCAACGAATTAAAGAGAGACGACATCCATCGCAATAGCCTTTGCTATGCGACAAGTTTTGAACAGTACGCGCATGAAAAATCACCCTTTCAAACGATTCGCCTCCATTGTATCTTTGGACGCTTTTCCTGTCAAGAAATAAGGGGGGGGCCGGGCACCCCAAGTCACGGCAGGGCAGCTCTCCCCCCGCCGAGCAGGTGTCGGTCGAGAAGGCTCCACGCCCGCCACTGAAAAGCCCACTTTTTTCAAAAAGGCGCAAAAAAAGAAGCAACCAAGTCGGTTGCTTCCCGTGGCGGAAAGAGAGGGATTCGAACCCTCGAGACGGTATCACCGCCTACACGATTTCCAGTCGTGCGCCTTCGACCAGCTCAGCCATCTTTCCGCATATCGCAGGGCGCTCATTTATTATACCCATGGGTTTCCAAAAAATCAACCCCCTTTTTTTCATTTTCACAAATAATTTGTCTCTTTGCGCCCACACTAACTGCAAAACCAAAATAGGGGGAAAACGAATCATGGACCAGAACACCGAACTGCTCGACTTCATCTACAAAAACACCGAAATGGGGCTCTCCACCCTCGACCGGCTGGTGGGGATCGCCGAGGACGACCACTTCAAGGTCGCCCTCCTCACCCAGAAGGAAGAATACCACAAGATCTTCGCCGAGGCCAAACAGCTGGCCGGGGTGGAGCTGGAAAAGACCGGCGCCATGGCCAAGTTCTCGGCCTATATGATGCTAGAGCTCAAGACCCTGGCCGACAACTCCCCCTCCCACATCGCCGAGATGCTCATTCAGGGCAGCACCATGGGGGTGGTAGACATGACCAAGCGGCTCAAGGAGTACACCTGCGCCAGCGACGAGGTGCGCGCCCTGGCCCAAAAACTGCTGGAGACCGAGCAGCAAAACATCGAGACCATGAAGGGATTTTTGCGCTAGCAAGCCGTCACAGCCCCTGGGAGCGGAGCAGCCCCCGATAGTAGTTTTGCGGCCGGTGGGCCTCAAAGGAGACGGCGCCCGGCAGCCGCGGGGGGCCGACGGCGACCCGGATGCCCACGTGGCGAAACCCCATCCAGGCAAAGGGCACCTTGGTGACGATGTCGTTGCCGTTTTCCACCCGAAAGGTCTTGAACACCCGCCGGTTGAAGGACTGGGCAAAGGCCCGGTTGCCCACCCGCGGACAGCCGAAGAGAACCACCTCAAAGTCCTTCTCGGGAAAGTTGTACTGCAGGTCCACCGCGCACAAAACCGCCAGCGCCGCCCCGTAGGAGTGGCCGGTGACCCGCACCTTCTCCGCCTCTTTGGGGAGAAAATAGCGGATGGCGTCGCGCACTTCGGGGTTTTTGTACATGTCGATGAAGCCCCCGTGCACCCGAATTTTGGAAGCGGTGTTGTCGTAGGGGATCTTCTTTTTGCAAAAGCGAAAATCGGTGGCCCAGTCCCTGGCCGAATCGGTTCCCCGAAAGGCGATGTAGACCGTCTTTCCCACGCACTCCATATAGAGCTGGATGCCCGTCTTCCCGCTGTCGATAAAGCGCACTTCCCGCCCCTTTTTCACCGGCAGGTTGTCGCCATAAGCCGCGGCCGACAGTTCCAGCATCGCGGCAAAGCCCTTGTATTCCATCTTCAAAACACCCCCGGAGCCAGTCTATGCTCCGGGGGTGTCTCTCTGCGCCCCTACACCTCGGGCAGGCCCAGCACCTCGCCCGCCTCTTCCTCGGGCAGCTGGCTCACCTCTTTTAGGCGGCGCTGGATCTGGCGGGTGCGCACCCCCACCAGCCGGTCAAGCTCGCTGCCCGCCTGTTCCAGCCGCTGCTGGGCGGCTGAGAGGGCCCCTTCAAACTTGCCGAACTCGGTCTTGACCGCCCCCAGCACCTGCCACACCTCGCCCGATCGCTTTTGGATGGCCAGGGTGCGAAAGCCCATCTGCAGGCTGTTGAGCATGGCCGCCATGGTGGTGGGCCCGGCCAGGCTGATCTTGTACTCGTTTTGCAGCGTCTCCACCAGCCCCCGGCGGACCACCTCGGCGTAGAGCCCCTCCACCGGCAGGAAGAGGATGCCGAAATCGGTGGTGTGGGGCGGGGCGATGTACTTGTCGCGGATGTCCTTGGCAAACTGCTTGACCCGCCGCTCCAAAGCGGTGCCCAGCTGCTCGATCTCGGCGGGGTCGCCCCGGTCGTAGGCGTCCATCAGTTGGGCGTAGGCGTCGGCCGGGAACTTGGCGTCAACGGGCAGCCAGACCGGCTCCTCCCCGTCCCCCGGCAGTTTGACGGCAAACTCCACCACGTTCTTGCTCCCCGGCTTGGTGCAGACGTTCTGGCCGTACTGCTCGGGGGCGAGGATCTGCTCCAGGATGGCCCCCAGCTGGATCTCGCCCAGGATGCCCCGGGTCTTGACATTGGAGAGGACCTTTTTCAGATCCCCCACCCCAACGGCCAGCGTCTGCATCTCCCCCAGGCCCTTGTAGACCTGCTCCAACCGCTCGCTGACCACCTTGAAGGACTGGCCCAGCCGCTCGTCCAGGGTCTTTTGCAGCTTTTCGTCCACCGTCAGGCGGATCCGGTCCAGCTGGCGGGCATTGTCCTCCTGCATGGCGCTGACCCGGTTTTGCAGGGTGGCGCGCATCTGCTCCATCTGCTCGGCGCTCTGGCGGGTGAACTCGGCCATCCGGGCGTCGGTGCCCCGCACCGAGCGGTCCACCGACTGCTGCAAGCTCTCCTGCCGCAGAGTCAGTTGGGTGTTCAGGTCCCCCAGCCGCTCGTTGAGGACGGCGGTGAACTGCCGCTGGGACTGGGCCAGCACCTCCCCCAGCCCGGTGACCGAGGCCTGCACCGTCTGCAGGGTGTCCGCCCGGGCGGCCTGGGCCTCCTGCCGCAGGGCCTCCTTCAGCTCCTCCCCACCGGCATCCCCCCTGCGCCGCAGCAGCACGATCAGCACCGCCGCCTGCAGGGCCAACACCGCGGCCAATACCAGCAAAATCGCCATCTCCAAAACCGATCCCTCCACCCTTTTCAAAAAAGAACTGTTGTTTAGTATAGCACATCTCCCCGCCGGTTGCACCCCCAAACGGGTGCAAAAAGGCGCGGGGCCCTCTCTCTGCCCCGCGCCTTTCAGGGCGGCTACTCCCCGGCTGCCTCCGGCCCGGCGGAGGGCTGCTCGCTGGCGTCCAGCTCCTCCTCCACCTGCTCGCAGATAAAGGTGAACATCTCCCGCGCCATGGCGGCAAACCGCCGCACCTGGCCCCGCCCCATCTCGTAGGGGACGTCGGTGGGGTACCGGGTCTCAATATAGCAGTGGTTGAGGGCCGCGCTCTCGTCCAGCCACTGTGTAAATTCTTCATCGTGCTTGACGGCCTGCTTGCAGAGCCAGGAGAGGTTGTGCCCGTCCACCAGGTTCCCGGTCTTGACCAGGATATAGGCCTTTAGGGCCTTTTCGATGGCCTGCTGGCAGTGGAAGGCACAGCTGAAATAGCAGCGGTCTTCCCGCCGCAGCAGCTCCACCGTCTCCATGTCCTCCTCGGCCCTGTCCATCCAGTCGTAGTAGCGGCGGCTGTCTCCGGTGTTGTGTCTACGCCTCATAGAGCACCTTCCCCATCCGCCGCACCTTGGCGGCAAAAGAGCCCCGCTCCCCGGCCAGCTGCGCCCACTCCCCGGGGGTGTAGAGGACCACATCAAAGGGCACCGGGCTGTCGATGGCCAGGTAGAGCTCCTTCTCCAGCCGCCGCTTGTCCGCGGTGTCGGCCACCACCACCAGCTTGAAGCTGGCGGTCTTGCCCGACAGCGTCAGCTTGCGGTTGAAGAGGATCACCTTCTCCGGCCGCGCCAGCCGCCGCACCTCTGCACAGACTTGCAAGATCTGTTCGCCCAATCCCTGTTCTTCCATCGGCACTCCCTCCTCTATTCAAGCAGCGGGGCTGCCGCCCCCATCTGCCCTTAGTTTACCCCTTTCCCCCGCCCCTTGCAACCAAATGCCCGCCCCGGACTGGGAATTTTGCCCCAATTGTGCTATCCTGGTGGGGCAAGAGAAGAGAGACAGGAGGCATTTTTTATGGCAAAACAGTGTTGGAAACCGGGGGCGCTGCTGGCGCCGGTGCCGGCGGTGCTGGTCAGCTGCGGCGAGGGGGAGCGCTCCAACCTCCTCACCGTCGCCTGGACCGGCACCGTCTGCACCAAGCCGGCCATGACCTACATCTCGGTGCGGCCGGAGCGCCACTCCTACCCCCTGATCCGCGAGAGGGGCGAGTTCGCCATCAACCTGGTGAACCGCCCCCTGCTGCGCGCCTGCGACTGGTGCGGCGTCCGCTCCGGCAGGGACGGGGACAAATTTGCCGCCGCCGGGCTCACCCGCGCCCCGGCCAGCAAGATCGCCGCCCCCCTGGTGGCCGAGAGCCCGGTGAACCTGGAGTGCCGGGTCACCCAGGTGCTGGAGTTGGGCAGCCACCACATGTTTCTGGCCGAAATCGTGGCGGTGGACGTGGAGGAGTCCCTTCTGGACGGAAGCGGGAAACTCTGTCTCGACCGGGCCGAACTCATCCACTACACCCACGGCGAGTACTTTGCCCAGGGGGAAAAGTTGGGCAGCTTTGGCTATACGGTGCGGGGCCCCGGCCGCAAGAAGACCCAGCGGTTCGTCCCCCCTTCGGCGGAAAAATAGGGGGAGCTGTCAAACCGGCCCAAAATGCCTTGCAAAACCCTGCAACTGCCCTCAAATCATAAAGGGGGACGGACATTTTCCCGGGAAATTGATGCAAAGCGTTCATTTACGAACCGCGTCCCCCGCCGTATAATGGGAGGGAAAGAACAGCGACAAAACGCCTCTCTCCCGAGAGCGAGAAAGAACAGGTGACGCAAACCATGCAGAACTTTACATTTCACAACCCCACCCGCATCCTCTTCGGCAAGGGCCGGGAGGACGAGGTCGGCGCCGTCGCCAGAGAGTACGGCAGCCGCGCCCTGGTCCACTTCGGCGGCGACTACCTGCGCAAAAACGGGCTTCTCGAGCGCATCGAGGCCTCTCTGAGCGCCGCCGGCATCGAGTTTGTCGAGTACGACGGGGTGGTCCCAAACCCCCGCCTCTCCACCGTGAAAGAGGGCATCCGCCTCTGCCGGGAGAACCGGTTGGACTTTGTGCTGGCCATCGGCGGGGGCAGCGCCATCGACTCCTCCAAGGCCATTGCCGCCGGCGCCTGCATGGACGGCGACGTGTGGGACTGCTTCACCGGCAAGGCCCAGGTGGAAAAGGCCCTGCCCATCGGGGTGGTGCTGACCATCCCCGCCTCCGGCTCGGAATCCAGCAAGGCCTGCATCATCACCAAGGATGAGGGCAGCCAGAAGCGGATGTGCTCCTCCCCCCACATCCTCCCCAAATTCGCCATCCTCGATCCCGAGACCACCTACACCCTCCCCGCCTACCAGACGGCGGCGGGCTGCTGCGACATCATGTCCCACCTGATGGAGCGCTACTTCACCCAGACCGAGCAGGTAGACTTCACCGACCGGCTGCTGGAGGGGGCCCTGCGCACCATGCTGGTGACTGCCCCCCGCGTCCTGGCCGAGCCGGACAACTACGACTACCGGGCCGAGGTGATGTTTGTGGGCAACGTGGCCCACAACGACCTGCTGGGGATGGGCCGGGAGGAGGACTGGGCCTGCCACGACATCGAGCACGAACTCTCGGCCCTCTACGACGTGACCCACGGCGCGGGGCTCACCGTCATCACCCCCGCCTGGATGAAGTACGTCTACAAGCAAAACCTCCCCCGCTTTGTGCAGTTCGCCGTGCGGGTGATGGATGTGGATCTGGCCTTTGACCAGCCCGAGGCGATCGCCCTGGAGGGCATTCACCGGCTGGAGGCCTTCTTCCGCTCCCTGGGGATGCCCACCTCCTTTGCCGACTTGAAGATCCCCGCCGACCGCATCCCCGAGATGGCCCGGCGCGCCCTGGACGGCCGCCCCTATGCCGGCCACTTTGCCCACCTGAACGAGGAGGACATCGCCGCCATCTACCGCCTGGCCCTGTAAGGGCCCCCCTCATCTAAAGAAGAGAGAGCCCCCCGCCCAAAGGATGGGCGGGGGGCTTTTTTGGGGGGAACAGGGCGGCAGCGCGCGGACACCCCCCGACGGCCGCCGCTTTGCCGGTTGGCAGGAGGCGGGCAGAGTCCCTCCGCCGGGAAAGGGGCCCCCCCACCTGCGCACAGGCGGTCCTCCCCTGCCTGCCGGGGGCTCCCCGCCCACAAAAAAGCGACCCTCGCCGGGAGGGCCGCTTTTCTCACTTTACAGGGGGACCGGTCAGATTTTAAAGTGCATCCACTTGCCGCTGTGAAAGCGCATGTAGGTCAACAGGAACCGGGCCAACTGGTCCACCGCCAGCCCCAGCCAGGCGCCGAAAAGGCCCATGTTCAGGGGGTAGCAGAAGAGGTAGCCCAGCCCCGGGCGGATGAAGGTGACGCTGATGAGGGAGACCACGGCGGTGAACTTGGTGTCCCCCGCCCCCCGCAGGCAGCCGGAAAAGACCACCTGGGCCACCTGCATAAAGGTGATGACGGCCATGATGACCATGATCATCTCGCCGTAGCGGAGGATCTCCTCCTCCCGCGAAAAGAGCATGAAGATGGGGGTGCCCAGGGCGATGCAGACCACCGAGATGGCAGCCGAGAAAAGGACCCCCATCCGCTGGCAGACGCCGCCGTAGATCTTGGCCATGTCCCGCCGGTTTTCGCCCAGGCTGCGCCCCACCAGGGCGATGGCCGCCACCGAGAGCCCGTCGCCAAAGGAGAAGGAGATGTTCATGATGTTCATCCCGATCTGGTGGGCGGCAAAGGCGGTGGTGCCCAATTTGGCCACCAGCACCGCGTAGACCAGAAAGCCGATGCGCAGAAACACCTGCTCGGCTAGGGTGCTGGAGCCGATGTTGACGATGGCCGAGAGGTTGCGCCGGTCAAACTTGAGGCTGAAGAAGTCCTGAATGCTGAGGAACTGGCCGGGGTGCATCACCGAGATAAAACTCATGACGCAGGCACAGATGGTGCCGGCCACCGTGGCGATGGCCGCCCCCTGTACCCCCAGCTTGGGGAAGCCCAGGTTCCCCCCGATGAGGAGGTAGTTGAGGACGATGTTCACCCCGTTGGAGACCAGGTTGGTGCGCATGGCGATCTTGGTGTTGCCGCAGCCCCGCTGGGCGGCATTGATGACCATGGAGAGGACGTTGAAGATCATTCCTCCCTGGATGATGCGCAGGTAGCCCACCGCCGCGTCGTGGGTGTCGGGGGCCGAGCCGCACAGGCGGATGATGGGGTCGGCCCAAATCACCGTCACCACCGAGATGACGACCGTCAGCGCCACCGAGATGATCAGGGCCTGCACCAGCACCCGGTTGGCGCTGTCCCGGTCCCCCTCCCCCCGGCGGCGGGCCACAATGGCCGAAATGGCCACGTTCAGCGACATAAAGACCGCCAGGGCGATGAATTTCGGTTGGGTGGTGAGCCCCACCGCCGCAATGGCGTAGGAGCCCAGCGAGCTGACCATCACCGTGTCCACCATCCCCACCAGACTGATGAGGAAAGACTCCAAAATGGAGGGCCAGGCAATATTCAGCGTCGTCTTTAAGACGGTCCGTTCGTCGGGGACCTCCCCCTCCTGCTCCACGCCCCGCATCAACTTCTCACATCGAAATAGCTGCACGTTCACACCCACTTTACAACATTTCGCTTTTGTTCACATTTTCATTATACACCCATTCCCGCAGGGGTAAAGGGGGAAGCGGGAAAGCTGCCGATTTTTGACGTTTTTCTGCTCAGAGCTGCACAACTCCGCTCCATTTTGCAACATCGTGCCAAAAAGGGGCCGAAGTGCCGCCCTTCCGGCGGCCCCTCGGCCCTTTTTTCCACCGCCCTCTCCCCTTTTGGAAAAAGAGGGCGCAACAAATGTCTCTTCCTTTGGCCCGCCTACTCGGCGGCGGGGATCAGCTCCCGGTAGTCGTGCAGGGCCCAGTCGGCCAGGGCGCACAGGCGGTCCCACTGGGCTGCGTTTTTGCCGTCGGCGATGGCCGCCGTCCGAAACCCGGCTCCCTTCGCCGTCTCAACGGCCAGCAGGCTGTCCTCAAAGACCGCGCAGTCCCCCGCCGGGGTCTGCAGCCGGGTTGCCGCCTCCAAAAAGACGGCGGGGTCGCTCTTGGGCTTGTCGTCCAGCTCCACCGCGCTGACCACCGCCGCAAAGTAGGGCAGCAGCCCGTGGGCGCCCAGCACCTCCTTTGCCACCCGCGGGTCGGCCAGGGTGGCCACCGCACAGGGGATCCCCTCCCCCTTCAGGTACTGGAGAAAGGGCAGGACCCCCGGCTTGAGGGGGACGGCGCAGTAGCGGTTTCTGATCATCTGGTACTGCTCAAAGACCATCTGCCCCGGCGTCTTGTTGAGGCCGTAAAGGGCGATGAGCCAGGCCATGGCCTGTTCATAGGTGCGCCCCTGGATGCGCTGGTAGTAGTGCTCGGGCAGGGGGTGGCCCAGCTGCTCGATATAGCGGTCGGTCACCCCGTCCCAGATGTGGGTGGACTGGGTGAGGGTGCCGTCCATGTCAAAGATGGCGGCGCGAAAGGGCAGCATCGTCTCTCCTCCTGTCAAGGGCCGGGCGGTTTTCCCGGGAAATCAGCGGTTGGGCACGTCGGAGGTGCCCCTCTCCCGCAGGTAGGTGGACTCCAGATCGGCCAGGTGGAGCTTCACCGCCAGCGGGTACATCCGAAAGGCGTTGCTCATGGCAAAGCTGCCGCCCCGCACCGAGTCGTCAAAGCCCCCCATGTGCCAGCGGATGGCCATGGCCTCGCTGGTCTTGAGGCGCATGAACCGCTCGATGAGAAAGACCGACTTCTCGCCGTGGCCGTAGGGAAAGGAGTCCTCCACCTGGTAGAAGGGGACCTTCTCCCACTGGCCGGTCTCCTCATTTTTGACGTTGCGGCTGCCCACCTTGTAAAACTGGGCCTTGCAGAGGTCGTGGAGGAGCCCGCAGATGGCAAAGCTCTCCAGGTTGTCCTCCCCCTCCTGAAAGTGCTGCTCCACCATGGTGTGAAAGACGCTGATGGAGTGGCGCACCAGCCCGCCCTCACAGGCGCAGTGGTAGCGGGTGCTGGCCGGGGCAGTGAAAAAGTCGGTGTTCTCCAGCCAGGCCAGCAGCTTTTCGCTGCCAGGGCGGGAGACGTGCTGGGTGAAGAGCGAGATAAACTCGGCCTTGTAGTCCACTTCCTGTTCCATGGGCGATCTCCCCCCCGCTACTTGTTGTGTTTGAGCCACTGGATGCAGCAGTTGGCGTAGACCGCCGCCACCGCCGGCAGGGAGCGCTCGTCAAAGAGGGCTTTGGGGTTGTGCAGCCCGAAGAGATGGCCCTCTTCCCGGGTGCCCATGCCACAGTGGAACATGGCCCCCGGGCGCTGCTCGGTGAAGTAGGCGAAGTCGTCCGAGCCCATGATGCGGGGCCCCTCGGTGATGCAGTCCTCCCCTACCACCTCTCTCATGTACCCCTGCATCTCCCTTGTAAAGGCAGGGTCGTTTACAGTGGGGGGCGTCTCGGATTCGTAGCTGATCTCGGCGGTGGCGCGGAAGGTGGCGGCGGTGCTGTGGATGATCTCCTCCATCCGCCCCTTGGCAAATTTCCGCACCTCGGGGTCAAAGGCGCGCAGGGTCCCCTGCAGCACGCAGTCGGAGGGGACGATGTTGGGCGCCTGCCCCGCCTGGATGCTGCCGAAGGTCAACACCACCGGCTGCAGGGCCGAGACCTCGCGGGCGATGATGGACTGCAGGGCGATGACGACGTGGGCCGCCACATTCACCGGGTCCACCCCGGTCTCGGGCATCGAGCCGTGGCTGCCCTCGCCGTGGATGGTGACCTTGAAGATGTCGCTGGAGGCGAGGATCGGCCCCTCCAGCAGCCGGACGGCCCCGGCCTTCATGGGGATGGAGGTGTGGGTGCCGAAGACCGCGTCCACGTGGGGGTTTTCCAGCACCCCCTTCTCGATCATCTCCACCGCGCCCTTGATGGGCTCTTCGGCGGGCTGGAAGCAGAGTTTGACTCGGCCCTCCAGCTCGTCCTCGTGCTCTTTGAGCAGCTGGGCGGCCCCCAGCAGGGTGGCGGTGTGGATGTCGTGCCCGCAGGAGTGCATGGCCCCATTTTGGGACTTGAAGGGCTCGTCGGTCTCCTCGGCCATGGGCAGGGCGTCCATGTCGGCGCGCACCAGCAGCACCTTGCCATCGGTCTTTTTGCCGGCCATGGCCACAAAGCCGCTGGGGCAGATGTCCTCCACCTCGTACCCCATCTCGGCGAGGCGCTTTTTCACGTAGGCAGTAGTGAGGGGCAGTTCAAAGCCCAGCTCGGGGTTTTGGTGCAGATAGCGGCGGTCGGCCACCATCTGGTCCTGGAGTTCCCAGGCGCGTTCCAACAGGGGATGGCGCATTGCAAAACACACTCCTTTTTACGGCAAACGGGTGTACGGTCGGTCTGATTCACCCCTTCTGGGCGATGATGGCCCGCATCCTGTCGATGAGCATGTGCAGGGCCACCTGGTTGTGCCCCCTTCGGGGACGATGACGTCGGCGTACTTCTTGTTGGGCTCGACAAACTGGTCGTGCATCGGCTTGACGGTGGTCAGGTACTGGTTGACCACCGAGTCCAGGTCGCGGCCCCGCTCCTTGACGTCGCGCACCAGCCGGCGGAGGATGCGCACGTCGGCGTCGGTGTCGACAAAGACCTTCATGTCCATCATGTCCCGCAGGGTCTTGTCCTCAAAGATCATGATCCCCTCGAGGATGATGACCTTGGCCGGGTTGACCTGCACCTGTTCGCCGGTGCGGTTGTGCTCCACAAAGGAGTAGACCGGCCGCATCACGGGCTTGCCCTCCTTGAGCTGCTTCAAGTGCGCGACGAGCAGCTCGGTCTCAAAGGCGTTGGGGTGGTCATAGTTGAGCTTGGTGCGCTCCTCGTAGGTCATGTCGTCGTGGGCCTTGTAGTAGTGGTCGTGGCACATGATGATCACATCTTCATCGCAAAAGGCCTCTTTCAGCTTGTAGGCCAGGGTGGTCTTGCCCGAACCGGTGCCCCCCGCAATGCCGATGATGGTGGTCTTGTCCTGTTGCATGCTCTTCCTCCTGCTGCTTTTTCTCGTGTCGCCCCGTGGGGCTATTGGTACCATTATAGCGAATTTGCGCGGCGTTTTCCATCCCCCTGTCAAAACTCGGTCGAGAGAGGGCCCCTTTCCCCTCACCGCCCCCCTGTGGTATACTTGATAATAACCTGTATTTGCGAAGGGAGGGCGTCGCCGTGCGCATTGCCATCTGTGAGGACGAAGAGGCCCAGGCCCAGTACCTGACGGCCCTGGCGCGGCGCTGGGCCACCGGGCGGGGGCAGGCGCTGCAGGTCGACTGCTACCCCACCGCCGAGAGCTTTTGGTTTGCCCGGCAGGGGGATGCAGGCGCCGATCTCCTCCTGCTGGACATCCAGCTGCCGGGGGAGAGCGGGCTCGATCTGGCCCGGCGGCTGCGGGGCGAAGGGGAGACCCTGCCCATCGCCTTTGTCACCGGGCTCGACGAACACCTGGGGGAGGGCTACGAGTTGGAGGCCCTGCACTACCTGGTCAAGCCGGTGTCGGAGGAGCGGTTTTTCGCCCTGCTGGACCGGGCGGCCCGGCGGCTGCCGGAGCCGACTTTGGTGATCCGGGTCGAGGGGGAGGAGCGCCGCCTGCTGCAGCGGGAGATATTCTGCGCCCAGGCCGGCGACCGCCAGACCCTGCTGCACACCCTGCGGGGGGACTTCGCCCTCCCCCTCCCGCTGGAAAAGGTGGAGAAGACCCTGTCCCCCGACCTCTTTTTTCGCTGCCACCGCTCCTGTCTGGTGTCGCTGCGCGCCATCGCCCGCCTGGGGCGGGAGGAACTGGTTTTGGACGACGGCACCCGCCTGCCCGTCAGCCGGCGGATGGGGCCCCAACTGGGGCGGGCCTTTGCTCGCTGCAACGGAGGGATGCTGCTGTGAACCCCTTTCTTCTCGCCGGCCTGATCGCCCTGTGCGCCCTGCTGCTGGCAGCCGGCGGCCGGCTGCTCTACCGCCTGGCTGCCCGCCGCTCCGAGCGGCGGCTGGCCGGGTACCAAAATGAACTGCTGGAGACCCACTGCGCCGAGGTGCAGAACATCTACACCCAGATGCGGGAGTGGCGGCACGACTACCACAACCACCTGCAAACCCTCAAGGGGCTATTGGCCCTGGGCCGCTGCGGGGAGGCCGAGGGCTATCTGGACCAATTGGAGAGCGATCTTCAGTCGGTGGACACCATCTTAAAGACCGGCAACCTGATGCTCGACGCCATCCTCAACTCCAAGCTCTCGCTGGCCGAGAAGGGGGAGGTGGCCATCCGGGCCAAGGCGTCGGTGCCTCCCTCCCTCACCGTGGCGGACGTGGACCTCTGCGTCATCATCGGCAACCTGTTGGACAACGCCCTGGAGAGCTGCCGCCAGCTCCCCGACAAGGAGGAGCGGTTCCTGCGCATCTATGTCGGGCGGGTGAAGGAGCAGCTCTACATCTTGGTGCAAAACGCGGTGGCCGGGCGGGCTGGCCGGAAGGGCGGCCGCTACCGCAGCGCCAAGGGCGAGGGGCACGGCTTTGGCCTGCGCCGGGTGGACGCCCTGGTGGCCCAGTACGGCGGCCTTGTCAACCGGCAGGACGAGCCGGGGGTCTTTGCCACCGAGATCTTCCTCCCCCTCTGAACTAAAAAACCGTCTGCGCGCGAAAACGAGCCGTTCGCGCGCTTTTTTGTTCCCCCCTGTGCCGCCCGTGGTATCCTTTTCTCGCAAAGGCCCTCTTTGGGCCCTCCCACATTTTTTGTCTATAAAGGAGGGGCGCCCCATGAAATCGCCCAAACCCGCCTATTCCCTGCCGCAAAACCTCCGCTATGCCCTCGCCAGACTGCGGGAATGCGACCGCAACATGCTCGCCTGCGCCCTGGCGGACAGCCTCTTTTTGGTGGCCGTCCCCCTCCTCACCATCGCCCTGCCCAAGGTGGTGGTGGACCAGGTGTCCCGTGGGGCGGCGGTCTCCTCGCTGGTGCTCGCCTGTCTGCCGGTGGCGCTGGCCCTGGCTCTGTGCACCCTGGGGGAGCGGATCTTTGCCTGCAAGCTCACCTGGCGCAGCAACAACTACCGGGTGCACTTTCACACCCTGGCGGCAAGAAAGGCGCTGCAGACCGACTATCCCAACATGGAGAGCCCCGCCGGGCAGAGCATCTGGCAAAAGGCCTTCAATGCCACCGGGTACAGCCGCGGCCCCATCCAACGACTGCCCGAAGCCATCGCCCTCTTTCTCTCCAGCGCCGTGGGGGCGCTGCTCTACGGCTGTCTCACCGCCGCCCTCCACCCCCTGCTCCTGTTGGCGCTGCTGCTGACATCGGGGGGGAGCATCCTGCTGGCACGGGGGGCCCAGAATTATCGGCAGCGCCACAAGGACGACTGGGTGGAGCTGGACAAAAAGCTGCAGTACCTGGACAACCGCTCCACCGACTTCACCGCCGGCAAGGACGTGCGGCTGTACGGGATGGAAATCTGGCTCGGCGAGCTCTACCGGGACCTGGCCGCCCTGCGGATGGCCTGGCACCTGCGCACCCACAAGCGCGATTTTAGGGCCGCCTTCGGCAGCGCCCTGCTCCTGCTGGGCAAGGACGCCTTCGCCTACGGCTACCTCATCCACCTGGTGCTGCGCGGCGCGCTCGGCGGCGGCGACTTTCTCTTTTTTGTCGGGGTCTTCGGCGGCTTTTCCACCTGGATGAGCGGACTGGTCGACGGCTTCTCCCTGCTGCGGCTGGCCTCCTTGGACCTCTGCGACGTGCGGGCCTTTCTGGAGATGCCGGAGCACTCCCCCAAGGAGAGCCAGGCCCCCCTCCCCTCCGCCTTCCCCTGCCCCATCGCCTTTGAAGGGGTCTCCTTCTCCTACCCCGGCAGCGGGGAGAGGGCCTTGGAGACCGTCGATCTCACCGTGCGCGCCGGGGAGAAGATCGCCATCGTCGGGGCCAACGGCGCGGGCAAGACCACCTTTGCCAAGCTGCTCTGCGGCCTCTATCCCCCCGACGCCGGGCGGGTGACGATCGGCGGGACCGACGCCGCCCGGTGGTCGCTGGAAGAGCGCTTTTCCCTCTTCACCGCCGTGTTTCAAGACGTGCGGGTCCTCCCCCTGACCATCGCCGAAAATGTGGCGGCCTGCAAGCGAGAGGAGCTGGACCTCGCACGGGCGCGCCGCTGCCTGGAACGGGCCGGTCTCTGGGAGGAGGTGGCCGCCCTGCCCCAGGGGGTGGAGACCAAGCTGGTCAAGTCGGTCAACGACGGCGGGGTGGAGCTCTCGGGCGGCCAACTGCAAAAACTGCTGCTGGCCAAAGCCCTCTACAAAGACGCCCCTATCCTGGTTTTGGATGAACCCACCGCCGCCCTCGACCCCATCGCCGAGAGCCAGGTCTACCTGCAGTACGGGGAGCTGACCCGGGGAAAGACCTCTTTCTTCATCTCCCACCGGCTCTCCTCCACCCGCTTTTGCGACCGCATCCTCTTCTTTGAGGGCGGGCGGATCGCCGAGAGCGGCACCCACGAGGAGCTGATGGCCCTGGGCGGCTCCTACGCCCGGATGTACCGGGTGCAGAGCCGCTACTACCAAAACCGAGAAGGAGGGTTTTCCGATGAAGACTGCCGATAGCGAGACCCGCACCACCCTGCGCCAGGACCTGGCGGTCAACTGGCGGGGGGTCAAGCACATCGTCAAGCTCGACCGCTGGCTCTGGCTCTGGGTAGCGGCCTTCTCTGCCGTCACTGCGGCGGCCCCCTTTGTGCCGGTCTACTTTTCCGCCCGGCTGCTGGGAGAACTGCTGGGAAACCAAAATCGAGAGCGGCTGCTCCTCTTCGGCTGTCTGCTGGTATCGCTCACCTTTCTCGTCAGCATCCTCAAAGACGCGCTCTGGGAGGCCGCCGATCTGCATTTTCAGGCCCTGAACTTTGCCCAGCGCCGGGAAGTTGACCAGGCGGTCCTCACCGCCGACTACGAACAGTTGGAAAACCCGCAGCTGCACCTGAAAAAGCAGCTCCTCGACGACAGCTACAGCTTCAACGGCGGCGGCCTCTTCCAGCTGGCCTACCAGGTGGGGGTCGCCCTGCGCTGCCTCTTTTTGCTGCTCTACTCGGTCTTCTTTCTGCTGCCCATCTTTCAGGCCTCGCCGGCAGGGGCGGCGGCCGCCCACCCCCTCATCGCCTCCCCCCTCCTCCCGGCGCTCTTTCTGCTGGCGCTCGTCGGGGTGAGCGCCTACACCGTCTTTGCCGACCTGCGCTACAACCGGGGGCAGTACAGCCAGTTCTCCACCTGCATGTGGAGCAACCGCTTCGGCAACTACTATCTAAACCAGCTGGCGGGGGACTACCAGGTGGGAAAGGACATCCGCCTGTTCGGGGAACAGCCCCTCATCCAGTCGGCCATCGACCAGATGGCCCAGACCCTCGGCCGGGCCATGACCAACCTCTCCTCTCTGCAGGGGTGGTGCTTCGGCTCCATCGACACCCTCACGGCGCTGCTCACCGGCGCGGTCTACCTGCTGGCCGGGGCACGGGCCCTGGCGGGGCTCCTGCCGGTGGACGCTCTGGTGCAGACCGCTGCCGGCATCGGCCAGTTTTGTTTCGCGGTCTCCCTGGGCTTTGGCACCTTGGTCTATATGCGGCTGAACACCCAGTACCTGCGCCCCTACTTCGACTTCATCGACTTCCCCCAGAGCATGTACAAGGGGACCATCCCCGTTGAAAAGCGGGACGACGGGGAGTACGAAATCGCCTTTGAACACGTCTCCTTTCGCTACCCCGGCAGCGACCAGTGGGCGATCAAAGACCTCTCCCTCCGGCTCAAGGTGGGCAAGAAGCTGGCGGTGGTGGGGCGCAACGGCTCGGGCAAAACCACCTTTATCAAACTGCTCTGCCGGCTCTACGACCCCACCGAGGGGCGGATCCTCCTAAACGGGATCGACATTCAGAAATACGACTACCGGGAGTACCTCTCCCTCTTCTCGGTGGTCTTTCAGGACTTCAAGCTCTTCTCCTTCCCCTGTGCGCAGAACGTGGCGGCCTCTGTTCGCTGGGATAAAAAGGCGGTGCGCCGCTGTCTGGAGGATGCGGGGATGGGGGACTGGCTCGACCGGGTCCCCCTGGGGATCGAGACCCCCCTCTACAAAAACTTCGACGACAGCGGGGTGGAGATCGCCGGGGGCGAGGCCCAGAAAATCGCCATCGCCAGAGCCCTCTACAAAGACGCCCCCTTCATTGTTTTAGACGAACCCACCGCCGCCCTCGACCCCCTCTCGGAGGCGGAGATCTACCGCCGCTTCGACGCCCTGACCAGCGAAAAGACGGCCGTCTACATCTCCCACCGGCTCTCCAGCTGCCGCTTCTGCCAGGACATCGCCGTCTTTGACCGAGGGCAGTTGGTGGAGCGGGGTCCTCACCGGGAGCTGCTGGCAAAAGGCGGCCAGTACGCCCGCCTCTGGGAGGCCCAGGCCCAGTACTACCGGGACGGACCGGAGGGGGACTCCCCTCCCTCAAAACCCGATTTTTAGCCCTTTTTCAGGGGGGCGCGAAAATGGCCGAAGTCAAGCATTGACTTTTGGTCATTTTTCGTTTATACTGACAACTGCGCAACTGACCATCAGTCATTCCCCTTCTCTCCCCTTTTCCTAAAAAAAGAGAGGCCGGGAGGGTAAAAAAGGGGAAATATGGTGATAATGTATTTGATTAGGTGGGCAAAACGCGCTATAATAATGCTTATACCTTTTGCAGAGTATACAGTCAGGTGGTGAGAGAATGGCACAAGAGACAGTGGAGGCGATCCGCCAGGCGGAACTGGCGGCGGAGCGGGCGGAAAAGGAAGCGGTCCGCGCCGCAAAAGAACTGGTGGAGACCGCCCGCCAAAACGCAGACCGCGCCGCGGTGGAGTTGGCGCAGAGCGCCCAGTTGGAGGCGGCCAAGGCGCTGGCCCAGGCCAAGCGCGATCAAGACGACCTTTTGCAGAGAGCGGAGAGAGAAGCCGACGCGCAGGCGCAAAAACTGCGCGAAGACGCCCTGGAAAAGCGGCCTGCCGCGATACAAGCGGTGAAGCAGGCCCTTTTGTAGGGCGTTTTCAAAAGAAACACGAGAAAGGAGGCATTTGCCTATGGCCGTACTGCCTATGAAGCGGCTGCAGCTGTGCGCCCTCAAGAAAAACCGCAAGGCGATCTTGGAGCTGCTGCAGCGCCGGGGCGCGGTGGAGGTGCAGGACACCGGCGAGGACGAGGTCTTCACCCACGCCGACATGAGCCAAGCCAGGAGCATTTTTCAAAAGAATGCCGCCCTCGCCAATCAGGCGCTGGACGTGCTGGCCCGGTTCGCCCCCGAGCAAAAGCCGCTTCTGTCGATGCTGGAGGGCCGCCAGGAAATGACCTTGGAGGAGTACACCGCCTTTCAGGACCGGCAGGACGAGACCCTAAAAGTCGCCTACCGGCTGCAGGCGCTGGACAAACGGGTGGCCGAACAGCGGGCGGAGATCCCCCGCATGCAGGCCCAGGTGGAGGAGCTGACCCCCTGGCTGGGGCTGGATGTGCCCATGCGCCACCCCGGCACCCACGCCACCGACTCCTTTGTGGGGGCCCTGCCCGGGGAGTGGACATTGGAGGGCATCTACACCGAGCTCAAGTCCCGCGCCGAGAGCGTCTCGGCAGTGGACATCGAGATCGTCAGCGCCTCGCGGGAACAGACCTGCCTCTTTGTGACCGCCACCAAGAGCGAGGCCCAGCAGGCCGAGGACGCGCTGCGGGAGATGGGCTTTGCCCGGCCCGCCCACGTCACCCACCGGGTCCCGGCGGACAAAAAGCGGCTGTTGGAAGAGCGGATCGACAAGTTGCAGGCTAAAATCGACGCCGACGTGGCGGAGATCCACTCCCTGGCCGAGCACCGGCAGGATTTGAAACTGCTGTCGGACTTCTACGTCATGCGGGAGGAGAAATACGGGGTCATCGGCAAGCTGATGCAGTCCAAGCGCACCTTTGTGCTCACCGGCTACATCGCCGCCCGGGACGTCCCCGCCCTGGAGTCGGAGCTCACCGCCCACTTCGACGTGGCCCTCGACTTCTTTGACCCCGCGCCGGACGAGGACGTGCCCGTCGCCCTGAAAAACGGGCCCCTGGCCGCCCCGGTGGAGGGGGTCGTCGCCTCCTACAGCCTGCCCGGCCGGGGCGAGGTGGACCCCACTTCGGTGATGGCCATCTTCTACTACGTCCTCTTCGGGATGATGCTGTCGGACGCGGGGTACGGGCTGATCATGGTGGCCGCCTGCTCCTTTGTGCTCCTCAAGTGCAAAAACATCGAGTCGGGGCTGAAGAAGTCGATGCAGATGTTCCTCTACTGCGGCATCTCCACCACCGTCTGGGGGGTGCTCTTCGGCGGCTTCTTCGGCGACGCGGTGGGGGTCATCGCCAGCACCTTCTTCCACAGCGACCTGACCTTCAAGGCCCTCTGGTTCGAGCCGGTGAGCGAGCCCATGCGGCTGCTGGTCTTCTCCTTCCTGCTGGGCATCATCCACCTCTTCGTTGGGCTGGGGATGAAGTTTTACCAGCTCTGCCGGGAGGGCAAGGTCAAAGACGCCGTCTACGACGTGGTCTTTTGGTATATGTTGGTGGGCGGCGCGGTCGTCTACCTGCTGACCATGGAGATGATCACCAATATGATGGGCCTCTCCTTCACCCTCTCCCCCACCGTGGGGACGGTGGCCGCCGTTGTGGCGGGGCTGGGCGCCCTGGGGATCATCGCCTTTTCTGGGCGGGATTCCCGCAACCCCTTCAAGCGGCTGCTCAAGGGCCTCTACGGGGTCTACGGGGTCACCAGCTACCTCAGCGACATCCTCTCCTACTCCCGGCTGCTGGCCCTGGGACTGGCCACCGGCGTCATCGCCACGGTGTTCAACAAGATGGGCACCATGCTGGGCGGCGGCGTGGGGGGCGCGATCCTCTTCACCGTGGTCTTTTTGATCGGCCACACCCTGAACATCGGCATCAACCTGCTGGGCGCCTACGTGCACACCAACCGCCTGCAGTTTGTCGAGTTCTTCGGCAAGTTTTACGAGGGCGGCGGACGCGGGTTCTCCCCGTTTGGGGCCCACACCAAATACTTCAAATTCAAGGAGGAAAAATGAAATGAGTTCTCTTGGTATTGCTTTTGCACTGTTGGGCGCGGCGCTGGCCGCACTGCTGGCCGGCATCGGTTCGGCCATCGGCGTCGGCATGGCCGGTGAGGCCGCTGCGGGCGCTATCACCGAGGAGCCGGGCCGCTTTGGCAAGGTGCTGATCCTGCAGCTTCTCCCCGGCACCCAGGGCATCTACGGCCTGCTGATCGCCTTCATCACCCTGACCCAGATCGGCATCATGGGCGGCAGCGCCGAGATGAGCCTGGCCAAGGGTCTGCTCTACTTTTGCGCCTGCCTGCCCATGGGCTTTGTGGGGCTGTATTCCGCCATCCGCCAGGCCCGCGCCTCGGTGGCCAGCATCGGCATGTTCTGCAAGCGCCCCGAGACCTTCGGCAAGGCCATCATCCTCCCCGCCATGGTCGAGACCTACGCCATTCTGGCCCTGCTGATCTCCATCCTCTCGATCTTCGGCATCGGCGGCCTGAACATCTGACCGATTCCAAAGAGTTAGGAGTTGCTTGTCTATGACAGGACTTGAAAAAATCATCCAGCAGATACAGAGCGAGTCCAGCGCCCGGGTGGAAGAGCTGTTGCAGGACGCCCGGCAGGAGGCGGCCCAGATCGAATTGCAGGGCCGCGCCGAGGGCGAAAAGCGGGCCGCCAAGATCGCCGAGGACTCCCGCAGAGAGGTCGCCCAGCTGCACGAGCGGGCGGTCTCGGCCGCGGCGCTGCGCCAAAAGGCCCGCCTCTTGCAGGCCAAACAGCAGCTGGTCACCGAAATTTTGGAAGAGGCCCGCCTCTCCCTGGTCAACGCCCCGGAGGAGGAGTACTTCTCCCTCCTGGCCGAATTGATCGAGAAAAACGCCCAACCCGGCGAGAGCGGGGTGCTCTATCTCAACACCCGGGACAGGGAGCGGGTCCCCCCCGCCTTCCTCAAAGACCTCAAGACCCGGCTGGAGGGCAGCGGCGCCGCCCTCGCCCTGGCCGACGGCACCCGCCCCATCGACGGCGGCTTTGTGCTGGTCTACGGCGGCATCGAGGAGAACTGCTCCTTCTCGGCGCTCTTCTCCGCCGCCAGGGACCGGCTGCAGGACGCCGTCTGCGGGGTGCTGTTTGAGTAACCGGTGCCGTCGGGCACCGAAAAGGAGGGGTCACCATGTCTGAAAACCTGTACACCTTTGCCGTGACCCGGCTGCGCTCCAAGGAGCTTGAACTCCTGAACGGCCCGTTTATCGACCAGCTCATTGGCTGCAAGACCCACGAGGACTGCCGCCGCCTGCTGGGGGAAAAGGGCTGGGGCAAGCCGGAGGAGAGCGACGAAGAGGTGCTGCGCGCCCAGCGGCAGAAGACCTGGGAGCTGATGGGCGAACTGGTGGACGACCTCTCTGTGTTCGACGTGTTTTTGTACCCGGCGGACTACCACAACCTGAAGACGGCCATCAAGATGGTCTGCACCGGCGCCAGCGCCGAGGGGGTGTTCGTGGAAAACGGCTCCATCCCCCGGGAGGTCATCGTCAAGGCGGTGGAGGAGCACGACTACGCCCCCCTGCCCGAGGAGATGCGCCAGGCGGCGGAAAAGGCCTTTCGGGTGCTGCTGCACACCCACGACGGCCAGCTCTGCGACATCCTGCTGGATCGGGCGGCGCTGAGCGCCATCCTGAAGGCGGGCAAGGCCTCGGGCAACGAGCTGATCGCCGGGTACGCCGAGCGCACCGTGGCGGCCGCCGACATCAAGACCGCCGTGCGCTGCGCGGGGATGAAGAAGAAAAAGAGCTTTGTGCAGGACGCCCTGGCCCCCTGCGACAGCCTGGACGTCTCGGCCCTGGCCGACGCCGCCGTCAAGGGTCTCGACGCCATCTGCGAGTACCTGCAGTACACCCCCTATGCCGACGCCATCGAGCAGTTGCGGGAGAGCCCCTCCGCCTTTGAGCGGTGGTGCGACAACCTGATCATCCGGGAGATCCGCCCCCAACTGCACAACCCCTTTACCATCGGCCCCCTCTGCGCCTACATCCTGGCGCGGGAAAACGAGATCAAGACGGTGCGGATCATTCTGGCAGGCAAGCGAAACGGCCTGTCGGAGGAGTTCCTCCGGGAAAGGGCGCGTGAGATGTATGTATAAGATCGCGGTCATGGGCGACCGGGACAGCGTGTACGGCTTCGCCGCCCTGGGCCTGGACACCTATTCCATAGACGACCCCGTCGCCGCCGGCAAAAAGCTCAAGGAGCTGGCCGGTGGCAACTACGCCATCATCTACATGACCGAGGCCCTGTTCGAGGCGCTTTCCGAGGTGGTGGACCGCTATCGGGAGGCACCGCTGCCCGCCATCATCCCCATTCCCGGCGTGATCGGGAACACCGGGATCGGCGAGGCACTGGTCAAAAAATCGGTCGAGCAGGCCGTCGGCAGCGATATTCTGTTTGGCGGCGATTCCAATGAGAGCAAAGCAGGTGAAGAGAAATGAGCACAGGTACCATCAAAAAGGTGGCCGGCCCGCTGGTCATTGCCGAGGGGATGCGCGACGCCAACATGTTTGACGTGGTGCGGGTGAGCGAGCAACACCTCATCGGCGAGATCATCGAGATGCACGGCGACCTGGCTTCCATACAGGTCTACGAGGAGACCTCCGGCCTGGGGCCGGGCGAGCCGGTGGAGTCCACCGGGTCCCCCATGAGCGTCGAGCTGGGGCCCGGCCTCATCGGCAGCATCTTCGACGGCATCCAGCGCCCGCTGGACGACATCATGAAGGCCACCGGCAACAACTTGCAGCGCGGGGTGTCCATCCCCTCCCTCAAGCGGGCCGACAGGTGGAATTTTGTCCCCAGCGCCAAGGTCGGGGACAGGGTCGTCCCCGGCGACATCATCGGCACCGTGCAGGAGACCCCGGTGGTCCTGCACAAGATCATGGTCCCCCAGGGGGTGTCCGGCACCCTCGCCAAAATCGAGGGGGGCGAGTACACCATTGAAGATACGGTGGCCACCGTCGCCCTGGACGAGGGTGGCGAGCGCGAATTGACCCTGATGCAGAAGTGGCCGGTCCGGGTGGGGCGGCCCTACCGGGAGAAACTCTCCCCCGACGTGCCCCTGGTCACCGGGCAGCGGGTCATCGACACCCTCTTCCCCATCGCCAAGGGCGGCGTGGCCGCCGTGCCCGGCCCCTTCGGCAGCGGCAAGACGGTGGTGCAGCACCAGCTGGCCAAGTGGTCGGAGGCGGACATCGTGGTCTACATCGGCTGCGGCGAGCGCGGCAACGAGATGACCGACGTGCTCAACGAGTTCCCCGAGCTGAAGGACCCCAAGACCGGCTACTCCCTGATGGAGCGCACCGTCCTCATCGCCAACACCTCCGACATGCCGGTGGCCGCCCGCGAGGCGTCCATCTACACCGGCATCACCATTGCCGAGTACTTCCGCGACATGGGCTACTCGGTGGCGCTGATGGCCGACTCCACCTCCCGCTGGGCCGAGGCCCTGCGCGAGATGTCCGGCCGGCTGGAGGAGATGCCCGGCGAGGAGGGCTACCCCGCCTACCTGGGCAGCCGTCTGGCCCAGTTCTACGAGCGCGCCGGGCGGGTCATCTCCCTGGGCCAGGACGGCCGCGAGGGCGCCCTCTCGGTCATCGGGGCCGTCTCCCCTCCGGGCGGCGACATCTCCGAGCCGGTGAGCCAGGCCACCCTGCGCATCGTCAAGGTGTTCTGGAGCCTGGACTCCAACCTGGCCTACTCCCGCCACTTCCCCGCCATCAACTGGCTGACCTCCTACTCCCTCTACGCCGACACCATCGGCAGGTGGTTTTCCGCCAATGTGGAGGAGGACTGGACCGACCTGCGCAACCGGCTGATGCGGCTGCTGCAGGAGGAGGCCGAGCTCGACGAGATCGTCAAACTGGTGGGGATGGACGCCCTCTCCGCCCCCGACCGGCTGAAGCTGGAGGCGGCCCGCTCGATCCGCGAGGACTTCCTCCACCAGGACGCCTTCCACGAGGTGGACACCTACACCCCGCCCCAGAAACAGGGCGCCATGATGCGGCTGGTGCTGGCCTACTTCGACGAGGCCACCAAGGCTCTGAACCAGGGCGCCTCGGTGGAGTCGCTGGTCAAGCTGCCGGTGCGCGAGCAGATCGGCCGCTTCAAGTACACCCCCGACGAGGAGATGGAGCGGGAGTACAACAACGTCCTGCACCAGTTGCAGAGCGAGGTCGCCGACCTGCTGAACCGGAAGGAGGAGGAGTAATATGCCAAAGGAATACCGCACCATACAGGAAGTGGCCGGTCCTCTGATGCTGGTTCGCGGGGTGGAGAACGTCACCTACAACGAACTGGGCGAGATCGAGCTGCAAAACGGCGAGACCCGGCGCTGTAAGGTGCTGGAGATCGACGGCGGCAACGCCCTGGTCCAGCTCTTTGAAAACTCCGCCGGCATCAATCTGGACAGCTCGAAGGTCCGCTTTTTGGGCCGCACCATGGAGCTGGGGGTGTCGGAAGACATGCTCAGCCGGGTCTTTGACGGCCTGGGCCGCCCCATGGACGGGGGGCCCGACATCCTGCCCGAAAAGCGGCTGGACGTCAACGGCCTGCCCATGAACCCCGCCGCCCGCAACTACCCGCAGGAGTTCATTCAGACCGGCATCTCCGCCATCGACGGGCTCAACACCCTGGTGCGCGGGCAGAAGCTGCCCATCTTCTCCGCCTCCGGCCTCCCCCACGCCGAGCTGGCCGCCCAGATCGCCCGCCAGGCAAAGGTCCGGGGCACTGACGAGCCCTTCGCCGTGGTCTTTGCCGCCATGGGCATCACCTTTGAAGAGGCCAACTTCTTTATCGAGAGCTTCAAGGAGACCGGCGCCATCGACCGGACCGTCCTCTTTGTCAACCTGGCCAACGACCCCGCCGTCGAGCGGATCGCCACCCCCCGCATGGCCCTCACGGCCGCCGAGTACCTGGCCTTTGACAAGGGGATGCACGTGCTGGTCATCCTCACCGACATCACCAACTACGCCGACGCCCTGCGCGAGATCTCGGCGGCCCGCAAAGAGGTCCCCGGCCGCCGCGGCTACCCGGGCTACATGTACACCGACCTGGCCAGCCTCTACGAGCGCGCTGGGCGGCAGAAGGGGAAAAACGGGAGCATCACCATGATCCCCATCCTCACCATGCCCGAGGACGACAAGACCCACCCCATCCCCGACCTGACCGGCTACATCACCGAGGGGCAGATCATCCTCAGCCGGGAACTCTACCGCAAAAACGTCACCCCGCCCATCGACGTCCTCCCCTCCCTCTCCCGGCTCAAGGACAAGGGCATTGGCGAGGGCAAGACCCGGGCGGACCACGCCAACACCATGAACCAGCTCTTCTCCGCCTACGCCCGCGGCAAGGAGGCCAAGGAGTTGATGGTGGTGCTGGGCGAGGCGGCCCTCACCGACATCGACAAGCTCTACGCCAAGTTCGCCGACGAGTTTGAGCGGGAGTACGTCTCCCAGGGCTACCACGCCGACCGCAGCATTGAGGAGACCCTGGACATCGGCTGGAAGCTGCTGCGCATCCTCCCCCGGAGCGAGCTCAAGCGGATCAAGGACGAATACCTGGACGAGTACTACTCGGCCGACTGAGCCCGCCAAAACCCATAGAAAGGGGGAATACCGTTGGCATCTACCCATGTAAATCCCACCCGGATGGAGCTGACCAAGCAGAAGAAAAAGTTGGCCACCGCCGTGCGGGGACACAAGCTGCTCAAGGACAAGCGAGACGAGCTGATGCGGCAGTTTTTGGAGCTGGTGCGGGTGAACAAGGCCCTGCGGGAAAAGGTGGAGCGGGGCATCGGCGCCGCCAACCAAAACTTTGTGATGGCCCGCGCCGCCATGGAGGACGAGTATCTGGCCGCCGCCCTGATGACCCCCAAACAGGAGGTCACCCTGGACGCGGGGGCCCGCAACGTGATGAGCGTGGAGGTCCCCCAGTTCTCCTACCGGACCCGGACCTCCGACCCGGGGGACATCTACTCCTACGGCTTTGCCTTTACCTCCAGCGAGCTGGACGGGGCGGTGAAGAGCTTGGCGGACGTGCTGCCCGACCTGCTGCAACTGGCCGAGTGCGAAAAGGCCTGCCAGCTGATGGCGGCCGAAATCGAAAAGACCCGCCGCCGGGTCAACGCCCTGGAGCACGTGATGATCCCCGAGACCCAGGAGAACATCCGCTACATTACCATGAAGCTGGACGAGAACGAGCGCAGCACCCAGATCCGGCTGATGAAGGTCAAGGACATGATGCTCGAACAGGCGCACCACTACAAGGAGCGCCAGGCCGCCGACTGACGACCTGCCGAGAGGGCCGCTCCCCCACCGAAAGGGGGAGCGGCCCTCTTTTCTTTGTCGGGGAGATGGGCTATAATAGAAAAAACATCGACTGGGCCGGCCCCTTCTGCGGGGGCGGCGGACGATGGGTGGGAAAGGGGGACTGGACGATGAAAAAACAGCTGCAGTCGGGGGCCGAAGGGGGCGCACAGGTCCCCCGCCGGCGGTGGGGAAAGCAGCAGACCGTGCTGTTCTCCCTCTCTGTGCTGGTGGTCCTCGCGGTGATTTTCGGGGCGCTGGATTACTACTCCCTCCTCCCCAAGCGCAGCTACACAGCGGCGGATTTTGGCATTGAGACCCTGCACAGTGAAACCGACCGCAACGGCAACGGGGTGGACGATTTCAGCGACATCCTCGAGGGGGCCCGAAAGGCGGTGGAGGAAAACCCCATCTACGACAACTCCTATGCGGCGGGCGGCTATCCGGAGGCGGGCAGGGGCGCCTGCACCGACGTGGTCTGGCGGGCGCTGGCCCACGCCGGGTACGACCTAAAGGGGATGGTGGATGCGGACATTGCCCTGGAGCCGGACGCCTACCCCGGCGCGGAGGATGCGAACATCGACTTTCGGCGGGTCAAAAACCTGGCGGTCTTCTTTTCCCGCCACTGCGCCGTCCTCACCCTGGACCCCTACCAGGTGGCCGACTGGCAGCCGGGGGATATTGTCACCTTCAGCCCCAGCCACATCGCCATCGTCTCGGACAAGCGCAACCGGGACGGGGTGCCCTATATCATCCACCAGGACGGCCAGCCCCAAAAGGAGGAGGACGCCCTCACCCACCGCACCATCACCGGGCACTACCGGTTCATCGTATAAAAAAAAAGAGGAGAGGGACCGCCTGACACCGGCGGTCCCTCTCCCCTTTTTGTTTTTCAAATTCAATCGACCCAGAACGTGAGCTTCTCCTCGTCGCCGTAGGTGATGCGAAAGCGGCGGGCGGCGAAAAATGCCTCCACCGTCCGGCGCATCTCCTCAAAGCGGCCGGAACAGGCGCACTCCCCCAACGGTTCGATCCAGCAGGACTGTTTGCCGCAGGCGTCCCGCAGGTGGACGCGAAAGGCCAGGCCCCGCTCCTCCAACAGGTGGTTGCAGTCGAGAATGTCGGTCAGTGAGATGATGTTCATTTTCCCTCTCCCCTCTCTGCGGCCCGGCCGGCCGCGGCTGTTTGCCCGCTCTCCAAACCGCTGTAAAAGGCCTTTAAATCGGCCTTCACGTCGGGGGACAGCTCCTTCTTCGGCAGGCCGCGGATGGCCCCTTCCAGGGCGTAGAGCAGGTGCAGGCAGGCCCCCGGGTCGGCGTGCAGCCGCACCCGCAGCAGGGCCTCCTTGGCCCCGACCGCCCGCAGCTGCTCCGGGGTCTCGATCCCCGCGCGGCGCAGCTTTTCCTCCGCCACCCGGCCCAGACCGGTTATCTGATGAAGTTCCATCTCGCGCCCTCCTCTCTTCTCCGCCCCGCCTCAAATCCCCCTACATCAGGGGGGAGAACACCCGCAGCACCGCCGCGAACATCCGCTTGTAGAGGGGGATGGCATTGTACTTTTTCATGGTCATCTGCTCGCAGCACTCCAGGGTCTGCAAAAAGTCCTTTTTCAGCTGGAGCACCGCCTTGGAGCGGTACATCCAGACGCCACACTCAAAGTGCAGGTAGAGGCTGCGAAAGTCCAGGTTGGTGGTGCCCACCACCGCCACCTTGTCGTCGGCGACAAAGGTCTTGGAGTGGATGAAGCCGGGGGTGTACTCGTAGATTTTGACCCCCGCCTCCAGCAGTTGTTTGTAGTAGGAGCGGGTCACCATGTGCACATACCACTTGTCGGGCACATGGGGGGTGACGATCCGCACGTCGATGCCGCTTTTGGCTGCCAGGTTGAGGGCGGTCACCACCTCGTTGTCGACAATCAGGTAGGGGGTGTTGATATAGACGTATTCGGTGGCGTTGTTGATGATGTTCAGGTAGACCTGCTCCCCCACGATCTCGTCGTCCATGGGGCTGTCGGCGTAGGGCTGCACGTAGCCGTCGCTCTCGCAGGGGGCGGGCATGTACCGCTCGGGGCGAAACTGGCTGAACTCCTCCCCCTTCTTGGTCTCGTACTGCCAGAATTGCAGGAACATCACCGTCAGGTTCCAGACCGCCTCCCCCTTGAGCATGATGGAGGCGTCCTTCCAGTGGCCGTGCTTCTCGTAGCCGTTGATGTACTCGTCGGCCAGATTGATGCCGCCGGTGAAGCCCACATACCCGTCGATGACGGTGATCTTGCGGTGGTCGCGGTTGTTCATCTGCATCTGCAGCCGAGGGCGGAACTTGTTGAAGGCGTAACACTTGATCCCCTTCTGGCGCAGCTCCTTGTAGTAGCCGCTGGGAAGGGTGACCAGGCTGCCCACGTCGTCGTAGAGCATCCGCACATCCACCCCCTGGGCGGCCTTGCGCTCCAAGATCTCCAGCACCGTATCCCACATCACCCCGGCCTGAACGATAAAGTACTCCATAAAGATGAAGTGCTGGGCCTTTTCCAGCTCCTCCACCAGCTTCTCAAACATCCGCTCCCCCGGGGAGAGGTAGCAGGTCTCGGTGTTCTTGTAGACCGGGTAGAAGGAGTTGTTGCTGATGTAGAGGGACTGTTTGGCGGTGTGCCGGCTCATGGACTCGATCTCCTCGGTGACCACCCGGTTGGCGATCAACTCATCCTTGGTCTTGTCGTAGACCTCGCTGACCCGGCCGCGCAGGGCTCGGGGCACCTTGTTGTTGCCGAAAAAGACGTAGAAGAGCCCGCCGAAGATGGGCAGGGCCATGACGATGAGGATCCAAGGGATCTTGTAGGCCGGGTTGTCGTCCTTGGAGATGACCCAGACGGCGCAGAGGCCGCTGAGGACGATGAGAATGGGCTGTAAGTAGACGAACTCCTCGCTGAGGCGCCAGATGGCGACCACCAGAAAGGCCGCTTGCAGGAGGATCAAGACCCCCACGATGACGATCCTGCTGAGCAGGACCTTGGCTATTTTTTTCATACGTTATCCTTGTCTGTGCTCTGATTTTGCCGGTGCGGCGGAGAAATAGCCCTGCACCAGCTCCTTGTAAAAGAGGACCGCCTTGGCCAGCGCCTCCACGCTGAGGTTTTCGTCCACCCCGTGGATGCTGCCCAGCTGCTGTTTGTCGATGGAGAGGGGGGCAAAGCGGAGCACGCAGTCGCAAATCCTCTCGTAGTGGCGGGAATCGCTCCCCTGCAACATGATGTAGGGGGCCACCCCCGCCTCGGGGAAGGTTTTCTGCACGCAGGCCTTTACCGCCTGGTAGCCATAGCTGTCGGCGGAGGAGACGCCCGAGCAGTCCCACCCCGAGACCAGCTGCACCTCCACGTCAAAGCGCTCGCCGATGGCGCGCAGCTTCTGCATGGTGGCCTCCTTGCGCTCGTGGGACATGAAGCGCAGGTTGGCGGTGATGGACGCCTCCTGGGGGATGACGTTGGCCGCCTCGCTCCCCGCGGCCATGGTAAAGGCGCAGGTGGTCTGGAGCATGGCCCCGGCCTGGGCGCTGAATTTGGGGAGGACCGACTTGAGCAGGGGCTTAAAGAGCCAGAGATTTGCCAGCACCAGCCGCAGGGGCATGCTCATATAGGGGGCCATCTCCCGGAACATCCCCTCCACCGGCGGGGTGAACTGCACCGAGAAGGGGTTTTTCTTCTCTATGTAGTTCACCATCCCCGCCAGCCGGGCCAGGGGGGTGCCCCTGGGGGGCGTGGAGGCGTGGCCGCCCTTTGACTTGGCCACAAACTTGACCTGGGCGTTCCCCTTCTCCATCAAACCGATCATGGCGAACTTGCAGTCGAGGCCGGGCAGGGGGCTGTCGGCCACCGCGCCCCCCTCGTCCAGCACCAGGCCCAGCTTGACCCCCTGGGCGGCCAGGTAGTCCACCGTGGCGGGGGCGCCGGGGCCGTTGATCTCCTCGTTGCAGGAGGAGGCCAGATAGACGTCCTGCGGGGGGACGTACCCCTCGGCCAACAGCTCCTCCACCGCGTTCATAAAGCCGCAGAGGGAGCCCTTGGTGTCCACCGCGCCCCGGCCCCAGATGATCCCCTCCTCAACCTCGCCGGCAAAGGGCGGGTGGCTCCACGCCCCTTCGGCGGGGACCACGTCCATGTGGGACATGAGCAGCAGGGGCAGCCGGTCGGAGCGGCCGCTCCCCCTCCAGTGAAAGAGGAGGGCGCCGTCCAGCTCCACCCGCTCCAACTGGCGGTGGATGTTGGGGTAGAGCTCCTCCAGCAACCGGTGAAAGGCGTAGATCTTTGACAGGTCCCCGCCGGGGGCCACAGTGACCGTCTCCTGTGCCAGCATCCGAGAGAGGGTCTCGGCGTAGTGCGCGACCCGCTCCTCCGGCGGCAGGGGCGCCCCCTGGGGCGACACCGACTTGATCCCCACCCGCAGGGTGTTGACCAGGATGGCGGCAATTAGCAGCAGCAAAAGCCCCAGCACCGCCCACAAAATGATCCAACCCATCTGTCCTCTCTCCCCTCTCGGCCTTTAGTTGGCCTTGGCCTGTTTTGCCTTTTTGCGGGCCCGGCGCTTGCGCATCCTGGCCTGCACCTTTTCAGAAAAATCGACGAATTTCTCCACCCAGGGGGTAAAGACCAGATCGAACTCCCCGGCAAAGGTGACCACCTGGCCGTTAAAGCCCTTTTTGAAGAGGTAGACCCCGTGCATGTGGTCGTTCCCCGACAGGTCCAGGGGGATGCCCTGAAAGTCGTAGACCACACAGCCGGTGTCCACCGCCCACTGGATCATCTCCCATTGCATCAGGTGGTTGGGCATGACATTGCGGAAGGCGTTGTCCGACGCGCCGTAGACATAGCAGGTCTTGCCCGCGTAGTTGGTGGTAATGGCGCCGGAGATGGGCTGCCCCTCGTAGTAGCAGAGGTAGAGGCGCACCTGTTCGCCCAGGGCGTCGAGCATCCGCTCGAAATAGCTCATGGGGCGGGTGTTGAAGCCGTCGCGCTGGCCGGTGACCTGGTAGACCTTCATAAAGTCGGGCAGGTCTGCCTTGGTGCCCACCTTGCAGACCACCCCTTTGCGCCCGGCCAGGCGGATGTTGTAGCGCCACTTCTGGTGGAAGCTGGCCAGCAGCTCCTCCTTGGTGCGCCCGGCCAGGGGCAGCATGTAGTTGCTGCGGCGCTGGATGGTGTCGTCGTCGGTCTGGTCCTCGGTGTAGGTGAAGCCGTATTTGCGGGCCATCTCCACAAAGGCGGTGTCCCCGGTCATCACCATGGGGTCCATCTTAAAGGCAAAGCCGTGCTCCAACTTGGCCACCGCTTTGACCCCTTCGACCAAGTCGGCAAAGACGGCCTCGTCGCCGTAGTCAAACACCGGGCCCCGGGGGGCATAGAGAAAGTGGCGGTTCAGCCCCGGCACCTTTTTGGTGAGGATGAGCATCCCCCCCACGATCTCCCCCGCCGCATTGCGGGAGACCACCACCCGGTGGCCCCAACCGGCCTTGACCTGCGGCCAGTGGATGGACTGGGTAAAGCCGCCGTTTTTGTGGGCGCTGACAAACGCCTCGTACTCTCCGTATCTGCTGGGTTCTAAAATTTCCAAAACCAACGCCCTCTCTTCACATATTCCCACAGCTCTCCCCGCGAGCGGGGAAGCCATATCCCAAAAATCGTTTTTCTCCCGCCGGGGTGCACAGCGGCGAAAAAAGCGATCTGAGCCGCCCCAAAAGGGGGCCGTTTGAGGATAGGCTAAAACCGCCCCCCTCAAACCACTCGCCCGACGGCCCACCGCCCGGCGGCGGATCTTTTCCCCCGGCGGAATTTGCGGGGAATGACCGACGCCCTCCCACACGGGGCAGACGACAAACCGCCTCCCCGGAGGGCTGCCCCGGCCCTGAAAAGCGCTGCCGACCCCCCTGATAAAAGGCGGGGCGCCCCGCCAGCAGGGCGCGAACCGTCTGACAGGGTCCGGCGCGCCCCAACCTTGGGGGACAGCCGCCCGCCGACCGGGCGACGGCTGCATTCGCCGCCCCCCTCCCACAAGCGTCGGGTGCACAGGGGGGCGGCCAGAAGGCAGAAAGCAAACCGCGTTTGTGCAGCTGCCCGGCCGTCCCCGGCACACTCGCCACTCGATGGTTATTATACCATATTTTGCCCCCGCGCGCACGGCAAATCCCCGGGAAGCGGGCTTTTCCCAAAGGGGTTTTTGTGATATGATTGGAGCGCAGCCGCAGCGGGCCAAACCTGCCCGCCAAGCGGCAGAGGGGAGGTTGTTTTTTTGAGGGAATTCACAGTGGACAGGGCGGCGGACGGGCGGCGGTTGGACGCCCTGCTGGGGGAGCTGACCCACGGCCTGCCCCAGCCCCTTCTCTACAAGTTTCTGCGCAAGGGCCGCGTCCGGGTCAACGGGAAGCGGGTCTCCCAGCCCGGACACCGGTTGCAGGCGGGGGACCGGCTGGAGTGCTATCTCAACGACGAGTTCTTTCAGCGCCCCTCCCCCGAAAACGCCTACCTGCGGGTCAAGCCCCGGTTCCAGGTGGTGTACGAGGACGAAAACATCCTCCTGGCCGACAAATACCCGGGGCTGCTGGTCCTCCCCGACCGGGAGGAGGGGGTCAACACCCTGGAGGCCCAGATCCAGCGCTACCTCTACGACCGGGGGGAGTACCGCCCCGGCGAGACCTTTCCCCCCGCCCTCTGCAACCGCATCGACCGCTGGACCGGGGGCATCGTCATCGCCGCCAAAAACCAGCCCGCCCTGGAGGAGATGCTGGAGCGCATCCGCCTGCGGCAGGTGCAAAAGACCTACTGGTGCGTGGTGCTGGGCCGCCTCCCCCGCCGGGAGGGGACCCTCACGGGCTACCTCTTCAAGGACAGCAAAAAGAGCCGGGTCTACGTCGGCGACAGCCCCCGCCCCGGGGCCAAGGAGGCGGTGACCCACTACCGGGTCTTGCGGACGAACCGGGAGCTGAGCCTGGTGGAGGCCCGGCTGGTGACCGGGCGCACCCACCAGATCCGCGCCCAGTTCGCCGCCGCCGGCCACCCCCTGCTGGGGGACGGCAAATACGGCCGGGAGCCGGTCAACCGCCGCTACCACCAATCCTACCAGGCCCTCTACTCCCGGGAGGTGACCTTCATCTTCCCCCCCGGCGAAGGGGTGCTGCAGTACCTGAGCGGCCGGCGCTTTCAGGTGGCCCAGGTCCCCTTTGAAAAGCTGGTGTGACCCCGTCGCCCGGCCCCTTTTTCCCCAAACAAAAGAGCGCCCCCTCCCCCGCCGGTGCAGGGAGAAGGGGGCGCTCTTTCTCTCTAGCTGGAAAAGTGCAGCCAAAACTCCCACTTCAGCAGCAGCCAGCCCGCCAGGGCGCTGGCGGCGTTGGCGGTGAGGGCGTAGGCCACCCGGCGGCCCCTCCCCTGCCCTCGCAGCAGGTAGAGGTAGAGAAGGGTCTCGGCCCCGGCCACCGCCAGTTCCAGGGGAACGAGGGCCGCGTAACCGGCAATCAGCCCGTGCAGCAGGAGCTGCCGCCCCAGGGTGGCGGTCAAAAAGAGCTGGGTGCCCAGGTTGACCAGCAGGAAGACCAGCCCGTCTTTCTTGAGGGGGAAGCGGAAAGCCAGCAGCAGCACCCCCTCGATGAGGAGGGTGGGCAGCAGGGTCACGGTGAACTGGCGCAGGTAGGCCAGCCAGATGCTGGGGCGGGCCATCTGCCCGGTCTGGTAGTCGTAGGTCAGGGTGGTCTGAAAGGTGACCCGGTCGACCCAGTTGGAGACCCGCAGCTCCCCCTCCGGCGTGGCGATCAGGAGCTTGAAGCGGTCGGGCACCCCAAAGTAGCCAAAGGTGTGGCGGCGGCTCTCCCCCCGCGCCTCCCCCCGCAAGTCGCCCCACATGGGGGCGCGGGTGCCGACGGTCAGACCGGCGTGCCACCCGCCCTCCCAGTAATCGGCCAGCAGGGCGAGCTTTTGCGGGTCATATTGGGCGCGCTGGTCGCCCAGGTTGTCGTAGTCTCCCTCGGGGACCAGGAGGTCTAGGTAGTACTCCCCCTGGGGTGGGTCCTCCACCACCACGGTGACCTGGGGCTTGGGGCCCATATCGGCCTGGGCGACGGCGGGAAACAGGGCCAGCAGCAAACAGAGGCAGAGGGCCAGACGGGCCCCGCTCCGCAGCTGCCGGGCGGTGTCAAAGGGCTTCACAGCGGCTTCCCCCTTTCCGGGCGCGGGTGGGTGTTCTCTCTGCCACCAGTATACCAGAAAGGCCCCGGCCGGCGCCAGTGGCGGGGCGCAAAAAAAGGGCCGCCCCCGCAGGGCCGGTCCTTTTTCGCGCGCTGTTTAGAGTTTCTCAGCAAACTCCTTGCCGTAGGCAAAGGCCTTTTTCAGATCTTCCTCGCTGGGGACAAAGGTGACCTTCAGCCCGTCCATGGCCACATTGAACTTGAGGTTGCTCAGGTAGCCGTTGAGCAGGGGCACCGCCTCGCCGCTCCAGCCGAAGGAGCCGAAGACGGCCACCGGCTTTTTCTGGTTGCCGATGGCGTCGATGTGGGCCAACAGGTTCCAGATAGGGGGCACCGCGTTGCGGTTGATGGTGGGCGAACCCAGCAGGAAGGCGGTGCTGCGGTTGAGGGCCGCTGCCTGTTCGCCCAGGTCGTGCTCGATGACGTTGTAGAGGGGGATCTCCGCCTCCGGCTTGACCGAGAGGATGCCCGCGCGGATCTCCTCGGCCAGCTGGGTGGTGTTGCCGTAGGCCGAGCAGTAGAAGATGGGGATCAGCGGCTTTTCACCGGCGGGCTCGGCGCTCCACTGGCGGTACTGCTCCATCACCCATTCCAGGCAACAGCCCTTGGTCAAAATGGGGCCGTGGCTGGTGCAGGCGGTGTCAAAATCGAGGGTGGAGAGGATGTCGAGCCCCTTGCGCACATAGCTGGCAAAGGGGGAGAAGATGGCGTCATAGTAGACCTTGACCGCCTCTTCATAGGCCTTGGGATAGGTGACCTTGTTGTCCCACACCAGGGGCTCGCAGTAGTGGGCGCCCAGGAAGTCGCAGGTAAAGACCACCTTGTCCTCCGGCAGATAGGTGAAGATGGAGTCGGGCCAGTGGAGGAAGGGGGCCGAAAGGAAGGTCAAGGTCTTGCCGCCCAGGTCGCGGGTGTCGCCGTTTTTGACCACCTCCACCTTCATGTTGGGGTTGTTGGTGATCCCCTTGAGATAGATGCTGCCCGCCTGGCTCACCAAAACGGTGATGTCGGGGTATTTTTCAACGAGTTTTGCCACCGCGCCCGAGTGGTCGGGCTCGCAGTGGTTCATCACCAGGTAGTCCACCTTGGCAATATCGCAGACCTGCTCCAGCGTCTCGAGGTAGTCCTCGGCAAAGGTGAGGTGGGAGGCGTCGATGAGGGCGGTCTTCTCGCTGCCCACCACCGTGTAGGCGTTGTAGCTGGTGCCGTATTCGGTGCGCATCACCACATCGAAGACCCGCATGTTGGGGTTGAGGATCCCGGTGTAGTAGATGCCGTCCTTGATTTTCTTGGTTCCGGACAAAGTGATCTCCCCTTTTCTTTTGACAGTCCTGGCAAAAAAGAGGGGCGGCCGCGCCACAGGCGGCTGCCCCGATCGCTTCTTTTACGCCTGCTCTTCAAACATGTCCTTGCCCACGCCACAGAGGGGGCAGACAAAGTCGTCGGGCACGTCGGCCCACTTGGTGCCGGCGGCGATCCCCTCGTCAGGGGCGCCAGCGGCCTCGTCGTACACGTACCCACACACAGTGCAAACATATTTTGCCATTGCGGAACACTCCTTTTTTCTTTGATTTGGTTTCTGACCCAATTATACTGAATTACTCCACGATTGTAAAGGGGCTCTTTCGATTTCAGAGCATTTTTTTCAAATATTGTCCAGTGTAGGAGCGCTCCACCTTGGACACCTGCTCGGGGGTGCCGGTGGCGACGATCTCGCCCCCCTCGTCGCCCCCCTCGGGGCCGATGTCGATGAGGTAGTCGGCCACCTTGATCATGTCCAGGTTGTGCTCGATGACGATGACGGTGTTCCCCGCGTCCACCAGCCGCTGCAGCACGTCGATGAGCTTGTGCACATCGGCGGTGTGCAGGCCGGTGGTGGGCTCGTCCAGGATGTAGACGGTCTTGCCGGTGGCCCGGCGGGAGAGTTCCAGCGCCAGCTTGACCCGCTGCGCCTCGCCGCCCGAAAGGGTGGTGGCCGGCTGGCCCAACTTGACGTAGCCCAGCCCCACGTCCAGCAGGGTCTGCAGCTTTTCGCGGATGCGGGGGATGTTCTCAAAGAAGGCGCAGGCCTCCTCCACCGACATCTCCAGCACGTCGTAGATGCTCTTGCCCTTGTATTTTACCTCCAAAGTCTCCCGGTTATACCGCTTGCCGCCGCAGACCTCGCAGGGGACGTAGATGTCCGGCAGGAAGTGCATCTCGATCTTGATGATGCCGTCGCCCTGGCAGGCCTCGCAGCGCCCGCCCTTGACGTTGAAGGAGAAGCGGCTGGAGCTGTAACCCTTGGCCTTGGCATCGGCGGTCTGGGCGAAGAAGTTGCGGATGTCGGTGAACACCCCGGTGTAGGTGGCCGGGTTGGAGCGGGGGGTGCGGCCGATGGGCGACTGGTCGATGCCGATGACCTTGTCCAGGTGTTTGAGACCCAGGACCTTTTGGCATTTGCCCGGCTTGGACTTGGCGCCGTTGAGCTTTTGCGCCAGGGTCTTGTAGAGCACCTCGTTGATGAGGGAGGACTTGCCCGAACCCGAGACCCCGGTGACGCAGGTGAAGGTGCCCAGGGGGATCTTCACGTTCACCTCTTTGAGGTTGTTCTGGGTCGCGCCCTTGACCTCGAGGAACTTGCCACTCCCCTTGCGCCGGGACGCGGGCACCTCGATTTTCTTGACCCCGCAGAGGTATTGCCCGGTGATGGAGTGCGGGCAGCCCTCGATGTCCTGCAGAGAGCCCTGGGCCACCACCTCTCCCCCGTTGACACCCGCCCCGGGGCCGATGTCCACAATGTAGTCGGCCGCGCGGATGGTGTCCTCGTCGTGCTCCACCACGATGAGGGTGTTGCCGATGTCCCGCAGGTGGCGGAGGGTGGCGATGAGCTTGTCGTTGTCCCGCTGGTGCAACCCGATGCTGGGCTCGTCCAGGATGTAGAGGACCCCTACTAGAGAGGAGCCGATCTGGGTGGCCAGGCGGATGCGCTGGCTCTCCCCCCCCGAGAGGGTGGCGGCGGCGCGGGAGAGGGTCAGATACCCCAGCCCCACGCTGCGCAGGAAGTTGAGCCGGGATTTGATCTCCTTGAGGATCTGGTGGGCGATCATCTCGTCGCGGGGGGTGAGCTCCATCGAGCCGATGAAGCGCAGGGCGTCCACCACCGACAGGTCGGTGAAATCGATGATGTTCTTCCCCGCCACCGTCACCGCCAGGGAGGCCTTTTTCAGCTTTTTGCCGCCGCAGTCGGGGCAAGGCACCGAGCTCATGACCTCCTGGATCTCCTCCCGCATCCAGGCCGAGTTGGTCTCGCGGAAGCGGCGTTCCAGGTTGTTGACGATCCCCTCAAAGGTGGTCTTGTACTTGCCGGTGCCGTACTCGTTCTGGCGGGTCATGTCGATGGCCCGGTCGCCGGTGCCGTAGAGGATGGCGTTCTGCCCCTCCTCCGAGATCTCCTCAAAGGGGGTGTTCAGGGTGAAGCCGTAGGCCTTGGCCAGCCCGTCGTAGTACATGTGGGAGATGGTGGAGGCGTCTTTGTAGTACCAGCCGGAGGCGCGGATGGCCCCCCCGCGGATGGACTTGGACTTGTCCGGCACCACCAGATCGGGGTCCACCCGCAAAAAGGTGCCCAGGCCGGTGCACTTCTCGCAGGCGCCGTAGGGGTTGTTGAAGGAGAACATCCGGGGAGAGAGCTCCTCGATGCTGATGTCGTGGTCGGGGCAGGCGTAGTTTTGGGAGAAGAGCATCTCCTCCCCTCCGATGACGTCGATGACCGCCAGCCCGCCCGAGATGGAGGTGGCGGTCTCCAGCGAGTCGGTCAGGCGGGACTTGATCTCCTCCTTGATGACCAACCGGTCCACCACGATCTCGATGGTGTGCTTCTTATTCTTCTCCAGCTTGATCTCCTCGGAGAGGTCGAAGATGCTGCCGTCCACCCGCACCCGCACAAAGCCGGAACGCTTGGCCGATTCAAACTCCTTGACGTGCTCCCCCTTGCGCCCGCGCACCACCGGGGCCAGCACCTGGATGCGGCTCCCCTCGGGGAGGGCCAGCACCTTGTCCACGATCTGGTCGACGGTCTGCTGCTTGATCTCCTTGCCGCAGATGGGGCAGTGGGGGATGCCGATGCGGGCGTAGAGGAGGCGGAGGTAGTCGTAGATCTCGGTGACGGTGCCCACGGTGGAGCGGGGGTTGCGGGAGGTGGTCTTCTGGTCGATGGAGATGGCCGGAGAGAGCCCCTCGATCAGATCCACGTCCGGCTTCTCCATCTGCCCGAGAAACTGGCGGGCGTAGGAGGAGAGGCTCTCCACGTACCGGCGCTGGCCGTCGGCGTAGATGGTGTCGAAGGCCAGGGAGGACTTGCCCGAGCCGGAGAGGCCGGTAAAGACCACCAGCTTGTCCCGGGGGATCTCGATGTCGATGTTTTTCAGGTTGTGCTCCCGGGCCCCTTTGATGACGATTTTGTCCATTGCCACTGTCGTATTTCCTCGCTTTACTTTAAGGATTTGAGCTGCTCGATCTTGTCGCGGAGGAAGGCCGCCTGCTCGAATTCCAGCAGTTGGGCCGCCTGGCGCATCTCCTTGGTCAGCTTGTTGATCATCTCGGCCTTCTTCTCCCGGCTGAGGCGCTTGTACTTCTTGACGTCGTCGGTGTCCTTCTTGGAGATTTCGATGACGTCCCGCACCGCCTTGATGATGGTCTTGGGGACGATGCCGTGGGCCTCGTTGTAGGCCTGCTGGATGGCGCGGCGGCGCTCGGTCTCGCGGATGGCCGCCTCCATCGAGCGGGTGACCACGTCGGCGTACATGATGACCTGGCCGCCGGCGTTGCGGGCGGCGCGGCCGATGGTCTGCACCAGGGAGGTCTCACTGCGCAGGAAGCCCTCCTTGTCGGCGTCGAGGATGGCCACCAGGGAGACCTCGGGGATGTCCAGCCCCTCCCGCAGCAGGTTGATGCCCACCAGCACGTCGAACTCGCCCAGCCGCAGGTCGCGGATGATCTCCATCCGCTCGATGGTCTCGGTGCCGTGGTGCATGTACCGCACCCGCACCCCCATGTTTTCCAGGTAGGCCGTCAGGTCCTCGGCCATCTTCTTGGTGAGGGTGGTCACCATCACCCGCTCCTTGCGGGCGGTGCGCTTTTGGATCTCGGTGTAGAGGTCGTCGATCTGCCCCTCGATGGGCTTGACGATCACCTCCGGGTCGGTGAGACCGGTGGGGCGGATCACCTGCTCCACGATCTGGGTGCTCTTCTCCCGCTCAAAGTCGCCGGGGGTGGCCGAGACGAAGACCGCCTGGTTGATCTTGCCGTAGAACTCGTCGAAGTTCAGGGGGCGGTTGTCAAAGGCCGAGGGGAGGCGGAAGCCGTAGTCCACCAGATTTTTCTTGCGGGCGTAGTCGCCGGCGAACATCCCCCGCACCTGGGGCAGGGTCACGTGGGACTCGTCCACAAAGAGGAGGAAGTCGTCGGGAAAGTAGTCGATGAGGGTGTTGGGGGTGCTGCCCGGCGCCCGGCCAGAGAGGGTGCGGGAGTAGTTCTCGATCCCCTTGCAAAAGCCGATCTCCTGCAGCATCTCGATGTCGTACATGGTGCGCTGCTCGATGCGCTGGGCCTCCAGCAGCTTGTCGTGGGACTTGAAGTACTGGATGCGCTCGCGCAGCTCGTCCTGGATGTCGGTGATGGCCCGCTGCATCTTCTCCTTGGGGACGATGTAGTGGCTGGCCGGGTAGATGGCGATGTGGCCCAGCACATTCTTGCTCTCCCCCGTCAAGGGGTTGATTTCGGAGATGCGGTCCACCTCGTCGCCAAAGAACTCGATGCGCACCGCCGTCTCGGTGGAGTAGGCGGGGTAGACCTCCACCACGTCCCCCCGCACCCGAAACTTGTTGCGGGTGAAGTTGACGTCGTTGCGCTCGTACTGCAGGTCCACCAACTGCTTGACCACATCGTCCCGGCTCCTCTCCATCCCCGGGCGCAGGGAGATGACCATGGTCCGGTAGTCGATGGGGTCACCCAGGGAGTAGATGCAGGAGACGCTGGCCACCAGGATGACGTCCCGCCGCTCTGAAAGGGCGGCGGTGGCCGAGTGGCGCATCTTCTCGATCTCCTCGTTGATGGAGGAGTCCTTTTCGATGTAGGTGTCGGTGGAGGCCACGTACGCCTCGGGTTGGTAGTAGTCGTAGTAGGACACGAAGTACTCCACCGCGTTTTCGGGGAAGAACTCCCGAAACTCCGAACAGAGCTGGGCGGCCAAGGTCTTGTTGTGGGCCAGCACCAGGGTGGGCCGGTTGACCTGGGCGATGACGTTGGCCATGGTGAAGGTCTTGCCCGAGCCGGTGACCCCCAGCAGGGTCTGCTCCCTGTCCCCCCGCTCGATCCCCTCCACCAGTTCGGCGATGGCCTGGGGCTGATCGCCGGTGGGCTGATAGGGGGAGACCAGTTTGAAAGACCCGTTCGTATTTCCCATTTCTGCACCTCCCTGCCGCCCCCGCCGGGCGGGGACGAGATAACCAGACAACTATCAAAAATACCAAAAAATAGACAATATAAGACATGCGCGACCGCCCTCGTCTCCCCCTTTTTTCCCTTGGGCGGACAAAGGCGCGCACACAAGAACTCGAGTCTATATTATAGCACGGCAGCCCCCTCTTTAAAAGGTTCACAAGGGAAAACATTTGTTTGTAAGGAATTGAAATTTATATCTATTTTTGCCAAATCGCCGCGGGAAATGCAGGGGGAGCGGCCGCTTTATAGCAGGGTAGCAAAGCGATTTCAGAAGGCAGGGCAAACTGGCTTGGGAGCGGCGGTCCCCCTCCCCTCACCCCTCGGCACAGCGGTGGAGGGCGGGAGAGCGCCGCCAGGGAGAGCTGCTGGAAAAGCGGCAGCGCCAGAGAGCGCCCGCCAAAAGACCTCCCCCGCCACGGACGCAAAGAGAAAACACCAGGGAACCCCTGTCCCAGGGGCCCTTCTGCGCCCGCCAAAGGGCCGTCGGACCTTTTAACACGCAATCGGAGAGGGCCAAACAGGTCGTTTGAGCCCTCTCCAACGCGCTTATCCGCCCACGTACCGGCCAATCTGTTCCAGTTGGATGGCGTTGTACTTCTCTGCCGCCTCTTCGGCTGAAAGACCGTCGATCATCTCCAGGCAGAGGGTGCGGGTGGTGTCCCAATAGGTGAAGTGCAGATTCATGTCCTCGATGGGGATCTGTCCCTCCCGGTTGACCAGGGGCAGCAGCTTCTGCATGTGCTCGGCGCCCATCGGCATCCCCTCCTGCCCCTCTCGCGAGGGCAGGGCGCCCCCTCCGTCTGTCAGCAGCTCGGCGGCGGTGGCGTCGCTCATGTACTCCGCCACCTCCAGCGCCTCCTTCAGGTGGTTGCTGTTGGCGTTGACACAGAGCCGGTCGGCTATGGAGGGCAGGCAGACCGCCCCGTCCGGCAGGGCGGGCACCCCCTGCGCCTGATAGGGCATCCCCTCCCCCTCGTCGTCAAAGTACTTCTCCACCCCGGTGCTGAAGAAGGCAAAGGCGACGGTTTGCTCCTGAAAGGCCTGCAAGTCGGTGGTGCAGGCCGGGATGCTGTCCACCCCCTCCCGGGTCAGGTCGTCCCCGTAATACCCCTGCTCCAAGAACTCCTCAAACATCTGAAAGCCCTCCAGCATGTAGTCGCCGATGGGGATGCTCCCGTCGTTGAGGCCCTCGGCCAGTTCGCCGTAGCGGTCGGACTGGTAGAGCTTGTAGAGCCCCCTCGCCATCACCGGCACCGTCATGGCATACCAGCGGTTGACGGCAAAGGGGATCACCCCGTTTTCTTTGAGCACCTGGCAGCAGTGCATCCAGGAGGGGTAGTCGTCGGGGGGTTCAAGGCCGTATTTTTCCAACAGGTCGGTGTTCACATACATCCCGTAGGCCGCCATGGTGAGGGGGATGGTGTAGACCAGACCGTCGATCTCGGCCTGCTCCCGCGCCGCGGGGTAGAGGCGGCTGCAGGCCGGCAGGTCGGCCAGGTCGCACAGATACCCGCTGGCAGCAAAGGACTTGACGCTGTCGGCGTTGACGGCGAAGAGATCGTCCCCCTGGCCGGACGCCAGACGCTTTTCCAGCACCTCGTTGTACCCGTCCTTTATCGAGAGCCCTTCCACCTGGATCTGCACGTCGTCGTGGGAGGCGTTGTACTGGTCGATCAGTTTCAAAAAGACGTTGGAGCCCTCGTTTTTCTGTTCGCCCATGGGCATAAAAAACGACAGCACAATGGGGTCGGTCTCCTGCTCCACACATATTTCGCCCCGGGTGGTACAGCCACACAGCCCCTGCGCCGCCACCGCTGCACAGAGCGCGATGGCAAGGGTTCTCCTCGCGTATTTCATCGGCAGTTTCGCCCCCTTTTCTACTGCAAGAGATTTTGCAGGACTGTGTACAGCCGCTCAAAATCGATCGGCTTTGACAGGTGTGCGTCCATCCCCGCGTCGAGGGCTCTCTGAACATCCTCCGCGAAGGCGTCGGCCGTCATGGCGACGATGGGGATCCTCCCCGCGTCCGGCCGCGAAAGCCCCCTGATTTTGCGGGCCGCGTCGTAGCCGTTCATCACCGGCATCTGAATGTCCATGAGGATGGCCCGGTAGTATCCCGGCCGGCTGGCGGCAAATTTCTGCACCGCCTCCGCCCCGTTCTCGGCCGTCTCCACCGACAGGCCGAAGAGGGTCAGCATCTCGACGGCGATCTCCCGGTTCAGGCCGTTGTCGTCCACCAGCAACACCCGCGTGCCGGCGGGGAGCGCCTGGATGTGGTCGGCGGGTGTCCCCGCCCCCTCCACCTGCACTCCCGCCTCGCCCTCTGCGATCTGAAAGCGGAGTTCGACGACAAAGGTGGTCCCCTGGTCCGGCGCGCTCTCCACCGAGATGGTGCCGCCCATGAGGTCGAGCAGACGCTTGGTGATCGCCATGCCGAGACCGCTGCCCAGCCGCCCGTTCTTTTCGCGGTCCTCCTGCTCAAAGGAGTCAAAGAGGTGGGGCAAAAATTCCGGGGACATGCCGACGCCGTTGTCCCGGATGACCTGCTTCATCCGCACCCAGCCGGGCTCGTCCTCCAGCTCGGTGATTTCCCAGGAAATCATCCCCCCGACGGGGGTGAACTTGACGCTGTTGCCCAGGATGTTGATCAGGACCTGCGCCACCCGCAGCGCGTCGCCGTAGACCCAGTTGTGCCGCAGGTCGACAATTTCGACGGCAAAGGTCTGGCTTCGCGCCTCCGCCTGGCTGCGGATAATGGTGGAGATTTTCTGAATTTCCTCCTCCACCTGCAGCGGCTGCAGCTTGATGTGCAGCTTGCCGTTCTCGATCCGGCTCATGTCCAAGATGTCGTTGACCAGGCTCAACAGGTAGCGGCTGGAACTGCTGATTTTTTGCAGCAGTTCCCCGATGCGCGCGGGGCAATCTTCCTGCAACAGGGCCAGCTCGGTCATCCCCATAATGGCGTTCATGGGGGTCCTGATGTCGTGGCTCATGGCGGAGAGGAAGTCGCTCTTGGCCCGGCTGGCCTTCTCCGCCGCCGCCAGGGCGGCGTCCAGGTCCTTTCTGATTTCCCGCTCGGCCGTCTGGTCCTCCACCGCCACAATGTAGCGGTTGTCGTTTGCACTGCCGCCGACGCGCAAGATCCGCACCCTGACCCACAGGGTCTGCCCACCCGGATGCCGGTACCGGCACTCCTCCCCCACGTTGTTATGTAGTGACCCGCCCATCATCCGGGCGGCAGATTGCCGCAGAGAATCGCTCTCGCAGCGCCCAAAAAACAGCATGGGGTCTTCCCGGCAGACATCGTCCGGAAGTCCCAGCACCTGAAGGGAGTTTTGGAACACCATCTCCATCCGCTGGCGGCGGCCGTTGTAAATCATAAAGACCTGCTCCACATTCTCCGCGATCAGGCCGAAGAGGGTGTCCCGGTACGCCCGCTCCCGCGAGAGGGCCGCCTCCCGCTTTCGGCTGTTGAGCATCAGCATGAGGACTGTTACGCAGATAAAGACAAAGGTGCAGACGACCGACATGAGAAAGAGGATGGAACTGCGGGCCTGCTGGATCACCGCCATCGGCACGATGGCCGTCATGTACCAGCCGGGGGTGCCCGCCACCGGCGTGAAGTAGAGGTAGTTGGCGGCGTCCTCGATTTTGAGCACAACACTGCCGGACTGGCCCGCCTCCACCAGCTCCTTTACCCTTTGCAGCGAGCCTTCGGGGTTCCCGCTCTTTTCCAGCATGTCGTAGAGGGAGGCGTAGGTCCTCTGGGCGACGGTATTTTTGGTGTAGACCAGGTAGTCCCCGCTCGCCCCGTCGATCATGTAGGCAAAGCCGCGGCCGTCGAGAAACTCCATCGCCGCCGCGACATAGTAGTCCTCCAGATCCACATAGCCGTACAGCATGGCCGGCGACCCGTCGCGCAGGGTCGTCGCGGCGCGCAGGACCACCTGCTTTCTGCCGTTCCAGCCGAAAAAGGCGCCGCTGATGTCGCTGCCCTCGGGGAAGGGGGCCCACTGCATATCGGTTTCGGGGGTGATTTCTCCGCCGTCGCTGAAAAGGCCGCTGCCGTCGGCCCGCACCAGAGCGACACGGCTGAAGATGCCCTGCTCGACATATTCCTGAAGCTGGTTCACCAGCCGCTCCTCCGGCAGCAGGGCAACCATCTCCGACAGCTCGCCGAGGCAGCGCCGGTCCCGCCCGGCGTATTCCGCTATGTAGTCGGCGCCGATCTTGGTCATGCTCTTGATGCCGCTCTCGGTGTCCTCCCGCAGGCTGTCGTTGATGCTGTTGACAAAGACCAATATCCCGACGATCAGCAGCAGCACCAGGGCCAAGCTCCCCACCATGCGAAACAGGCTCTTTCTGTTTTGGTACAGTCCGCTTGTTTGACCTGCGCTGTTCGGCGTTTTTTTCACCGAATCTCACCTGCTCTCACTCTGCTGTCCGCTTTCGGAGGAATGTCTCCCCCGTTTGCCCCGCACAGATAAAGACGGGGCAGGCGAGCGCGCTCCCCTCGCTGCCCAACCGGGTGCGCCGCCAAAAGGGTGCGGCCGGTCAAGCTGCCAAAAGGGGGTGTTGTCGTCAAAGCGTGTGGAGCGGTCGAGCCGTGTTTGACAGCCACAGCGGCCACTCCACAATTACATCTCGATATGTATGTTTTTATTGTATCATTTTGTAAATGTCAAAGCAACCAAATCATCCTTTTTTAGACCGTTTTCACAGGTGTGGCGGCAGCGGCACAGAAAGAGCCGGCGGCCAATCGACCACCGGCTCTTTTGTCTCCCCATCCCGCGCCCTGTCGGCGGATGTCATCTGCCCTTTGCCAGCAGATGACACCCGCCGACAGGGGAAGCGGATTGAAAATGGCAGCGAGGCGCCCTGCCTCAACGGCGCGCCAACAGGCTGTTCCAGCCCCTTCGGCTGCGAAACAGTCGGTCGCACAGCCGAAACGCCAGGTAGCCGATCACCCCACCCAAAAAGTTGGCAATCACGTCGTCGATATCCGAAGATCGCCCGATAAAGAACTGCAAAAACTCAATGCTGAAGGTCGTCAAAAACGCGACCAGGGCGACTTTTGAAAACCGCCTCAACCCTTTGAAGACGGCGGGGAGAAAGAACCCCAGCGGAATAAAGAGCAGAACGTTGGGGATTTTCTCGACGATGAGCGGATAGAGATCATCTCCCGTTCCCAGCCATACAAAGGGGATCAGATTGAGGGTGTGGGTCTCCGGCTGAAAGGTTATGGGGGTAAAGAAAATCGTCGCAAAGGCGATGAGAAAGAGGGAACAGATCAGCCCCAGATAGCCGACCTGCCGGGGAATGCTCTTCCCCCGCTTTTTCAAATAAAACAAAACCGGCAGATACAAAATTGCCAACATCGCGGTGAAAATCAGCGCCAGCCTGAAATAGGCTTCCATCCTGTGCACAGTCCATTCCTCCTTTTTTCTGATTGTACGGGAAATCAGTCACCAAACTCCGTATGATTTTCCGCATAAATCAATGAAGAAATGAAAAGACAGGGGGATCGTTGCCGCCCTTTCCCGCACCCATTGTCTGTGCACCGCCCTGCAACCCGCAAAATGGACGCAAAATTGCCCGTCTGCCCCCTGTTCCGGCAGCGCTTGGATGTTCCGGCCCGCTCCCACAAAAAAGCAGGCGTCCCTCTCTGAACGCCTGCTACTGGCAAAGCACTGACCCGATTTTCCCGACACCTGCCGCCCTTTTGTCGCTCGTTTTCCCCGGAGGGGTCCGGTTTCCATCCCCGCCGCCCCCCCTGAGCAACTCTTAAAAAATGCTACCGCCCCTGCGCAAAGGCAAAGTCGATGGCCGCCTGAAAGAAACGGTCCCGCGCCTCGACCCGGCGGCGGACGCCCCAGCTCCACGGGGTGGGGTCCTCGGCAGTGGGGTGTTTGTCCGAGACCAGCAGCAGGGCCACCGCCTCGGCCCCCAGATACTGGCTGACGCTCAGGACGGCGGAGGCCTCCATGTCCACCCCCACGCAGCCCTGCTGCCGCCAGAGCGCCTCCTTGCGCACCGTTTGGCGGTAGACGGCGTCGGTGGTGACCGTCGGCTGCTCCCACACCCGCAGGCGGGGGGAGAGGAACGCCACCGCCTGCCGGTGCAGTTCCGGCGAGGGGGCAGCCCAGCGAATGCGGGGGTGGTAGTGGTGGCTGGTCCCCTCCTCCACCAAGATGCGAGGGGGAGCGACGGCGTCGCAGAGTCCCACCTCCCCCGCAAAGCAGCCGCAGTAGCCCACCAGGATGAATTTCTTCACCCCCAGGGCAAAGAGGGTCTCCACCGTGTCGGCCCCCTGGGGCGCGCCCCGACCGCCGTCCAGAAAACAGACCCCCTCCTCCCCCTTCACCGCGTAGACGGGGGTGGGAAAGAGGAAGCGGGGCAGCATTTCCGTCAGGGTGATGACGGGATGGTGCGCCTGCAGATAGGGCACCCCCTGGGACTGAAAGAAGAGGACTGCCGTCTCCGGCAGATCGAGGGGCTCCCCCCGGTGTTCGCTGCGGGCGTGGACCCGCGCCTGGATCACCGGTTCGGTGTCGTCATTTTCCAGGTACCAGTCAATCATTTTTTCCTCCTTTTTCTCCGCCCTAAAGGGCGACAAAGATGTTGCTGTCGGCCAGGGAGATGTAGTCGTCCCCCGAGACGATGATGTGGTCCACCAGCTGGATGTGCAAGGCCTTGAGGGTGTTGTGGATCTGCAGGGTGGAGCGGACGTCCTCGTCCGAGGGCAGGGCCACCCCGCCGGGGTGGTTGTGGGCGATGACCACCCGGCTGCACTTGGAGAGGGCGGCCCGCTCCACGATCTTCTTTTGGTTGATGGAGACCGCGTTGTGGATGCCCTGGGCAATCAGCTCGCAGCGAAGCAGCTTGTAGCGGTCGTTGAAGCAGAGCAGATAGAGGGATTCGTCGGTCTTGCCGATGAACATGGGGATCAGGTAATCTCCGATTTTCTGGGTGCAGTCGAGGACGTTTTCAAACGACTGCATGTCCTTTAAATAGCTGCGAAAGAGGGAGAGCACCAGCTTGAGGAGCACCGCCGCGTTGTAGCCGATGCCGGGGACCTGCTGCAACTCGTCCACGTCGGCCTCCAGCACCCCCTTGATGCCGCCAAAAGCGTCCAGCAGGCGGTGGGCCAGCTCGTTGGTATCCCGCCGGGGGATGGCGTAGTAGAGAAGGATCTCCAACAGGATGTGGTCGGGCAGGCCCTCCCCGCCCATCTGCAAAAAAAGCTGCCGGGTGCGGTCCCGGTGGCCCTTGTGTTCGTCGCTCATATTCACCTCGGAAAGAAGCGGCGCAAAAGCCGCATTTGTAATCTTTCGGCGTTTGGGTTATACTGACAGATATGCGAATTTGGCCCGCTGCCCCCGAAGCGGGACAAAGGGGCCCATTCGACAGCGTTCGCCGCGCATCCATTATACCACAAGCGCAAGGCGAGCGGTGGTGTTGGCCATCGGGCGGGGGGGCAAACAGTGTTTGCGGGCCTGCCCGGCCGCCCTCGGTATAACAGCTGCTTTGCGGCCATTATACCCCATTCCCACAAAAAAAGCTACGACAGAGGAGCGCCTGTTTTGTACCAGTATTCCATCGGCCCCAACGACGGGGGCCAGCGGCTGGACCGCCTGCTGAAAAAGCTGCTGCCGGACTGCCCGACCGCCCTCTTTTACAAGTGGAACCGGCAGAAAAAAATCAAGCTCAACCGCAAACGGGTCGAGCTCTCCTCCTTTGTGCAGGAGGGGGACCAGTTGGACCTCTACCTGCCCGAGGGGGTCACCCCCCGCGAGAGCCGGGGGGCGGGGCTCACCCTCCCCCCCGCGCTGGAGCCCTGCCGGGTGGTGTATGAGGACCCGCAGGTGCTGGTGCTGGAAAAGCCGGTGGGGGTGCCCACCCAGCCGGACGACAGCGGCTCCCCCTCCCTGCGGGAGATGGCCCTGGCCCACCTCATCCAAAACGGCAGCTATCTCCCCCAGCGGGAGCACAGCTTTGCCCCCGCCCCCTGCAACCGGCTGGACCGCAACACCCAGGGGCTGGTGCTCTTTGGCAAAACCGCCGCCGCCCTGCGGGAGCTGACCCGGCTCATCCGGGAGGGGCGGGCGGAGAAGCGATACCTCTGCCTGGCCGCCGGCGCCCTCTCCCCCGACAGGGGGGAACTGAGGGGCCACATCGTCAAGGACGGGCGAAAAAATCGCTCCCGGGTCTATCCAGCTCCCCAGCCCGGCAGCAAGCCGGTGCACAGCCGATACCGGGTCATCGCCCCCTTGGGGGAGGACAGCTTGGTGGAAATCACCCTACTCACCGGCCGCTCCCACCAGATACGGGCCCAGCTCGCCGCTGTCGGCCACCCTCTGCTGGGGGACGGTAAGTACGGCGGCCCCACCGACCGCTACACCCGGCAGGCCCTCTGCGCCTACCTCCTCCGCCTCCATCCCGAGGGGGACAGCCCCCTCGCCTACCTGGAGGGAAAGACCTTTTCCCTGCGCCCCTGGTTCCTGCCAGGAGGCTTTCCCCTCCCCCACGAAGGGGCGCAGACCGCGCCCACCGCATACAGAAAAGAGGAACACTGATTTGCAATTTGTCGATTTAAAACTCTCTCCCCCCATTCAAAAAGCCCTGGCGGAGATGGGGTACCAAACCCCCTCCGCCATTCAGGAAAAGGCCATTCCCCCGGTACTTGCCGGGCGGGACCTCTTTGGCTGCGCCCAGACGGGGACCGGCAAGACCTGCGCCTTTGCCGCCCCTATCCTCCAGCGGCTGGGCACCGACCGCGGCGGCAAGCGCCCGCCCATCCGCGCCCTCGTCCTCACCCCCACCCGGGAACTGGCCCTGCAAATCTACGAGAATTTTGTCCAGTACGGCAAGTACCTCCCCCTGCGCTGCGCCGTCATCTTCGGCGGAGTCTCCCAAAACCCGCAGGTGGAGAAGCTGCAGCGGGGGGTCGACATCCTGGTGGCCACCCCCGGGCGGCTCAACGACCTGATCGGACAGGGGTACATCTCCCTCAAAAAGGTGGAGATATTTGTCCTCGACGAGGGGGATCGAATGCTGGACATGGGCTTTATCCACGACGTGCGGCGGGTGGTGGCCCAGTTGCCCCAGGAGCGGCAGACCCTGCTCTTTTCCGCCACCCTGCCGCCGGAAATCGAAAAGCTGGCCCGCACCATCCTCAAAAACCCGCTCAAGGTCTCGGTGACCCCCTCCGCCACCACCGCCGAAAAGGTGAGCCAGTCCCTCTACTACGTGGACAAGCCCAACAAAAAGCGGCTGCTGGCCGACCTCCTCCAGCAGCCGGAAATCGAGTCTGCCCTGGTTTTTACCCGCACCAAACACGGGGCCGACCGGGTGGTCAAGGAGTTGGGTCGGGCGGGGATCGAAGCCAAGGCCATCCACGGTAACAAGAGTCAGGGCGCCCGGCAGACTGCCCTCAAAGCCTTCAAGGACCGCTCCATCCGGGTGCTGGTGGCCACCGACATCGCCGCCCGGGGCATCGACATCGACGAGCTGTCCCACGTCATCAACTACGACCTGCCCAACGAGCCGGAGACCTATGTCCACCGCATCGGCCGCACCGGCCGCGCGGGGCTCAGCGGCACGGCGATCTCCTTTTGCATGTTCGACGAGATCCCCTATCTCAAGGACATCCAAAAGCTCATCAAGCAGGAGATCCCGGTGGTCAAAAACCACCCCTACCCCATGGAGATCCTGGAGCCCACCCCCAAACAGCCCCGGCCCCCCCGAAGGGAGCGACCCGCTCCGCCCAGGCAGCCCGCATCCAGACAGCCGGGCGGACGGCCCGCGGCCAAAGGGAAATCCCCTGGGCAGGGTGGGCAGAGAGGGCAAAACCAGCCCCGCAAGAAGAAGTAAGAAAGAGAGAGCCGGACAGGTGATGCTGTCCGGCTCTCTCCTTTTTTGATGGGGGAATGGGAACGTGCTTTGTGGGGGGTAAGATGTCCCCTGCTGCCCTCTAAAAAGTAGGAAGCAGGGCAATTCACAAATCGGCAGAAAGATTTTGGTCTACTCGCTCCGCGTGGGAGCGAGACTTTTTGGGGTTGGCCACGATGACATAGGTCGAGGTATTTCAATCCACTCGCTCCGCGTGAGAGCGAGACCCGATTGGGCTTATGATTGGCTTGAATATGTTTTTATTTCAATCCACTCGCTCCGCGTGAGAGCGAGACAGCAAACACCTACAAAAAGGCAGGCATTCTTTCACCACAACAATACAACTTCCACAAACAAATGTCAAACTGTAAGGTCTATTCCCCCATTCCTCCCCCTCTCCCCCACTCCGCTATCCAATTTTTCGGTGCGAAGGTCCCGGGGAAGCGGTGTGTGCTTGGGGTTCGCACAAAAAGCAGCCTACCCCAGAGAGGGGCGGGCTGCCGAATAGAAGCGCACACAAACGGCGGAGAAATCAGAAGAAGGTCATCTGGCTGGACTGGGGCAGGTCGCCGAAGGCGCCGCACTCCTTGAGGCTGTCCGCCACCGTCTTGGAAATGCCCGAGCGGGTCTGAATCTCGTCGATGGAAATGAAGCCCCCCTCTTTGATGGTCTCCTCCAGGGCGATGGCGGCGGTATCGCCCAGCCCGCGCAGGCAGTTGAAGGGCAGCCGAATCTTGCCGTCCTCCAGCCGGTAGTCGGTGGCACCGGACTTGTAGATGTCCACCGGCAGAAACTCGTACCCCCGCAGCATCATCTCGTACATGACCTGCAGGGTGCCGTAGGTGTCCTCCTCCTTGACCGAGCGCTCCATCCCCTTGGCCTTGAGGTTGTCCATCTGGGTCTTGGTGTAGGCCGGGCCGCGGACCGCCGCCTCGGCGTCCAGGTCGCCGCCGCGCACGGTGAAGTGGGCGGCATAGAACTCCAGCGGACGGTAGATTTTGAACCAGGCCAGCCGCATGGCACCGATGATATAGGCCGCGGCGTGGGCCTTGGGGAACATGTACTTGATTTTCAGGCAGCTCTCGATGTACCACTCGGGGACGCCGTGTTCCCGCATAGCCTTAAAGTGCTCCTCGGTGAGGAGTTTCTTGGCGTTGCCCTTTCGGGTGATCTCCATGATTTTAAAGGCCATGCTGGGCTCCAAGCCCTTATGCATCAGGTAGACCATGATGCTGTCGCGCGTCCCCACCACCTCACTGATGGTGCAGATGCCGTCTTTGATCAGGTCCTTTGCGTTGCCCAGCCAGACGTCAGTGCCGTGGGAGAGGCCCGAAATCTGCAACAGGTCGGTGAAGTTTTTGGGCTGGGTGTCCACCAGCATCTGGCGGACGAAGTTGGTCCCCATCTCGGGGATGGCAAAGGTTCCGGTCTCGCTCCCCAACTCCTCCGCCGTGATGCCCAGGGGCTCCGGGCTGGTGAAGAGTTTGAACACCTGGGGGTCGTTCATGGGCAGGTCGTTGACGTGGATGCCGGTGAGCCGCTCCAGGTGCTTGTAGAGGGTGGGAACATCGTGTCCCAGCTCGTCGAGCTTGAGGATGGTGTCGTGGAGGGAGTGGAAGTCGAAGTGGGTGGTGATGATGTCGGAGTCGGCCTTTTCCGCCGGGTGCTGCACGGCGGTGAAGTCGTACACTTCGTGGTTGGAGGGGACGACCACCATCCCGCCGGGGTGCTGGCCGGTGGTCCGCTTGACCCCGGTGCAGCCCTGCACCAGCCGCTTCATCTCCGCCTTGTGGACCACCCGGTCCTTCTCCTCCAGGTACTTCATCACATAGCCGTAGGCGGTCTTATCCTGAATGCCGGAAATGGTGCCGGCCTTGAAGACGTGGTCCTTGCCGAAGAGCTCCTCGGTGTACTTGTGGGCGCTGGCCTGGTACTCGCCCGAGAAGTTCAGGTCGATATCAGGGGCCTTGTCGCCGTTGAAGCCCAAGAAGGTCTCAAAGGGGATGTCGTGGCCGTCCCCCACCAGGGGGGCGCCGCACTGGGGGCAGACCTTGTCCGGCAGGTCAAAGCCGGAGCCGATGCTGCCGTCGTCAAAGAACTCGGTGTATTTGCAGGCCGGGCAGCGGTAGTGGGGCACCAGGGGGTTGACCTCCGAAATGCCGGCCATGCTGGCCACAAAGGAGGAGCCGACCGAGCCCCGGGAGCCGACCAGATAGCCGTCCTCCTCCGACTTCCAGACCAGTTTCTGGGCGATGATGTAGAGCACCGCAAACCCGTGTTTGATGATGGAGTCCAGCTCCCTGTCCAGCCGCTTTCGCACCAAATCGGGCAGGGGGTCGCCGTAGAGCTCTTTGGCCCGGTCGTTGGTGATGCGCACCAGATCCTCCTCCGCCCCCTCGATGGTGGGGGTAAAGGTGCCCATGGGGATGGGGCGGATCTGCTCGACCATGTCGGCAATTTTGCCGGGGTTGTCGATGACCACCTCTTCGGCCAGCTCCCGCCCCAGGTAGGCAAACTCCTCCAGCATCTCGTCGGTGGTCTTGAAGTAGAGGGGCGCCTGCTCCGAGGCGTCGCTAAAGCCCTGCCCGGTCATGAGGATCTCCCGGAAGATGGCGTCTTCGGGGTTCAAAAAGTGCACGTCCCCGGTGGCCACCACCGGCTTGCCCAGGTCTTTGGCCAGGCGGCAGATGAGCTTGTTGTGCTCCTGCAGCACCCCCACGTCGCTCACCGAGCCGTTGCGCACCATGAACATGTTGTTGCCCAGGGGCTGGATCTCGAGGAAATCGTAGAAGTCGGCGATCTTCAGCAGCTCTTCATAGGGTTTGCCATCGGCAATCGCCCTGTAAAGTTCACCCGCTTCACAGGCACTGCCGATGATCAGCCCCTCCCGCAGGGCGTTGATGCGGCTGCGGGGCATCCGCGGGCGGCGGAAAAAGTAGTCCAGGTTGCTCTCAGACACCAGCTTGTAGAGGTTTTTCAGGCCGGTGTTGTTGCGCACCAACAGGATGATGTGATAGGAGTGCAGCTTCTTGGGGTCGGCCCCCGAGAGGGAGGTGTTGATGTCCCCGGTGGTGCGCAGCCCCCGCTCCCGCAGGGTGGCAAAGAGCCGCACCAGGATGTCCGCCAGCACCTTGGCGTCGTCGGTGGCCCGGTGGTGGTTGAAGGGGGGCAGTTCCAGGTATTTGGCCACCGTGTCCAGCTTGTAGTTGCGCAGGTCCCGGTGGATCATCTGGGTCAGCAGCACCGTGTCTATGTAGGTGTTTTGGAAGGGCAGGCCGTGCCGGGCGGCCGCAGCGGCGATGAAGCCGGTGTCGAAATCGGCGTTGTGGGCCACCAGGGTGCGGTTCCCACAGAAGGCCAGGAACGCCCCCACCGCCTCCCTCTCGCTGGGGGCGTCCCGCACCATGGTGTCGTCGATGCCGGTGAGCTGGGTGATTTTTGGGGGGATGGGCTTCTCCGGGTTGACAAAGGTAGAGAAGCGGTCCACCTCCTCCCCGTTTTTCAGGAGGATGGCGCCGATCTCGGTGATCCGCTCACTGGCGGCCTGCAGCCCGGTGGTCTCGATGTCAAAGACCACGAACTCCCCGTCAAAGGGGGTGCTGTCGGGGCCCTTGACGCAGGGGGTGGCGTCGTTGACATAGTACCCCTCTACCCCGTAGATGGCCTTGAAATCGGGGTCCTCCTTGCGGATGCCGGCCACCGTATTCATGATGTCGGGGAAAGCCTGCAGCACCCCGTGATCGGTGATGGCCACCGCCCGGTGGCCCCACTTGTGGGCCTGTTTGATCAGGTCGGAGGCCTCGCTCATCCCGTCCATGGAGGACATTTTGGTGTGCATGTGCAGCTCGACCCGCTTGCGGGGAGCGGTGTCCTTGCGCCCCTGCATGGGGTCGGCGGTCTCGTTGATGTCGTAGGGCTGGATGTTGATGTCCCGGTCAAAGCGGTCGTAGACCACCTTGCCCCGCACCAGGATGCTGTCGCCCTTGCCCAGCTGCATAACCTTTTCCAGCTTGGCCGGCTCCTTGATGGTCTTGACTGTCATCGAACCGGTGCCGTCGGTGATGTCCAGCTGCACCACCAGCCGCTGGCCGTTTTGGATCTCCTTCTTCTCGATGTCGAAGATTTTGCCCCGGATCAGCACCGCCATGTCGTTGAAGTCGCTGTTGAGCTCCCCCAAGGGGGTCACCTGGCCGGGCTTTATCTTCTTGCCGAGGATCTCCTCCCCGCCGGAGACGGTGGCCCTGGACGGCTTGGCGGCGGGCGCCTTTGTCCTGGCGGCAGCCGCCGGGCGCGCCGGAGCCGCCACCCGCTCGGGCGCCGGGCGGGGC
>NZ_WWVY01000040.1:0-4585 GCF_009876955.1 Bittarella massiliensis (ex Durand et al. 2017)
CACATGCCATGTTCCAGCCAAATATCCCACCTGGCCCCTGGCGGGCTGTTTTTCTTTTTTGCCTGCGTCACATCTGCGGTTCAAAATCGTTTTCCGCATGGCCAAGCGCGCGCTGTTTCTGTTCTAGCTCCCGCCTGCGCTTTCTGTCCAGATACATACAGCGCGGACGGATGTGCGGCGCAGATGTTTCAAACATACGGCACAGGCTTCCGATCACACCCAGCGCAGCGTCCATTGGACTGAGCTTGTGCCACTGCGCACGCCGCTGCAGCAAACGCTGTGCGAATTCGTTTCCGTCCTGTGCCGCGCTTCGCAGCAGCTCCTCCGCTTTCGCCCAATCCCTGGGAACACCGTTTCCCCGGATGTACAGCTTTCCCAACTGGTATTTTGCCCAGGGCGCCGCGAATCTGCGCACATACACGTCAGACGCCTGCGCCGCTTCGACAAAAAGCCGTGCCGCGGATCCTGCGTCCACAGCACGGCCTTTCCCGTTCAGAAAACATTTCGCAAGCCTGTATTTGGCAAATCCGTTCCCATGCTCCGCGGCACGTTCAAACCAGTCCGCGGCTTTCGTTTCGTCGAAGAACGGCGACGTCTCATCCGCGTGCAGCTTTCCGAGCGCATATTCCGCAAAATGATTTTCCTGCTTTGTAGCCCGTTCAAAAAACATTTTTGCGCCGGCGTCATCCCGCGGCAAAAAGTATCCCTCCCGGTACAGCTTACCGGCCTGGTATTGCGCATATGCATCCCCGCGCTCCGCCGCGCCGAGCAGCGTCCGGAGCGCCGCCTGCACGTCTTCATCCGGATATTCTTCTTCACGGGCGGCGTCCAGCAGCCGCTTTGCACCGTACACCGCATGCTGTGCGCCGCGGTCCTGTGGATCCTGTACCGCGTCAAACTCCTGTTCCGGCTCCGGCGCGGGACAGCCTTCTTTTGCAATGCGCAGCACGATATTTTTCAGATGCCGGAACTCCTTTTGTGTGTGCAGCGGCGGGGCCTGTTCCGGCAGGCTGTCCCGGTATGTGGACAGCACTGTTTTGCGAAGCTCCCACCACGCGCTGTATGCAGCCTTCACCTGCGGCTGCTTTTCCAATTCGCTGATAATACTGTCCACAATGGATTTTACCTGCCAGGGGAGATACCCATACCGGAGTTTCCCCTTTCTGTCCCGTACTTCTTCCGACAGCCGTTCCAGCAGGGATTCCAAAACCGGCATCTCTGCAGGCGCATCCCGCATCCCGGCCACCGCCTCTTTCAGGCGTGCGCTGAACAGATCCCGCAGTTCGTCCCGGCTCTGTGACTGGCGGATATATATTGCGTCCAGTTCATCCCGGAATATCTGCCGTGCGAGGAGGGAGCGGAGCTGCACCACCCCCTCCTTTGTGAGCGCCGGCTTTTGCACACTGTCCGCATAACAGACCAGATGCACATGAGGATGGTGCGCTTCGTTGTGGAAGGCTCCGCACCAATGGAACGACCCGACCGGCACATTGAACCGCGCGGCGATCTCCGCCGCATTGGCACGGAGCAGCGCGCGCCATGCGTCCGCTTTATCGTATGACAGGCGGGCGGCGTCTTCACGCCGCAGGGAAAGGATACATGTCCAAATGTTCCCGTCATGCTCTGAAACCGCACGCGCGGCAGCGTTCAGATCCGGCGCATCTTCCTCCTGTGTGAACAGGCCGTGTGCGCCGCTGCGCTGGACGCGCGGACGCTGCGCGATGTACGAAACATAGTTGGAGCGCGCGTCAAACAGTTCCAGATGTTCCTCCAAGGTCCGCGTGATGAATTCCGACGCGTTGCGGACAGTCGGCCGGCGCGCATAGTCCTCATACTCAAAGCTCCGGCGCGCATCCGGAAAATCCCGCAGCAGTTTTTCCACAAGGACGCGCTGCGCCTGCACCGCCGGCCGCGCTCCGTTCTCTTCCACATATCTCTCCACGCCCTCCCGCGTGGCAATGTACCGTATGTATGCCTGTGCGTGCCGCGCGGCGTCCGGCTTCAGATAGCGCCATTTTGTGACGAGCTTTGCCATCCGGTATCACCGCCGAACATCTGCGCCTGCACGGATTCGATCTGCGCGCCTTTGCGGCTGACCGCAACTTCCGCGCGCGCTTTCCTGCGCAGCTCCGCATACACCTCATCCGGTATGTCAAAGTGCGAGACAAGGATGCGCTGCAAAATGTTGAGTTCCACCGCCAGCGCGTACAATACCGACACGGTCGCCTTGTCAGACCGCTCCTGCCGCGCGCTGATGATGGACAGCAGTGTTTTTGAGAGATAGTCCTCTGTTTCTCTTGCTTTGATATATCCCAGGTAAAAGCGTGCAGCATTTGTCATAAAGGAATTGAATGTACTGCTCGCTGCATTTCCCAGGTTATCCAATATGTCCCGGTATACATCCTGCGGCAAACGGATCGTGATCCTTTTCCGTGTATCTATCTTTCCGCCCCCTTTTTCGCAAAACAAAAGATGCAGATGCCTCTCAGCACCTGCATCCTCATTTTTTCTTCTCACAGCAGTCGCTTGTAATCCCGCGCGCCATAGAAAAAGCGCATGACGACCACTTCTTTTGTCTGCTCATTCAAAAGATATGCTCCGACATAGTTTTCAACGATCAATTTTCGGTATCCTTTTTTCCGCAGGCTTTCATCATCTGCACGCGGGAAACTGAACGGATGGTTTTGAAGCTGTTCAAAGCTTTTTTCAAACGCTGTCATCAACCTGTCAGCTGCTTGCGGCGCGTCCAGACAAATCGAAATGTACTGATAGATTTCTTCCAGATCCGTACGGGCAAGCGGTGTTAGCTTTAATTTCCATTCACTTTCCATACTTGCCGCGCAGCTCCTTCAGTACTTCCATACCGTCCAGCAGCTCTGCTCCATCAGCAACTTCTGCCTCAGCAGCAGCCAGCTTGCGGTACATTTCATTCTGCGCCATGATTCGTTCATATACCGCATCATTCATCAGCACAAGATCATTGCGTCCGTTCTTCGTAATGAAGATCGGTTCATTGAGCGTTTTTGCAAAATGCGAGATCTCCGTTGTATTTTGCAGTTCACGGATTGGCCTGATCACCGGCATGTTCACCGCCTCCCCTTGTATATATATTGTATTACTATTTTGTTGCGCGGTCAATTCCTTATACTCCATATCCGCTATATTTGTTTTGATGTCAGCCAAAACCGGCTTATTTCCCTGTGCACAGGCAATTTTCTAATATTTTGATGTCAGACAAACCGGGAATTTGCTGTTTTGACGCCACCTCGGAACGCCGTTCAGCCCGCACTGCGGGCTGATGTATCTGGCGGACATCAAATTTTGATGTCCGCCTTTCTCCTGCTATCGTTCTCTATCCCCCAAAAATCGGTGCAAAGGGAACTCCATCCCGCTGCCAAACTGCTGCGCTTTACGCACAACCGTCCCGTCCGATAAAGGGATAGCACTCCTCCCGGTAAAATATCTTCGCGGCTTTGGAAAAATATTCTTATCTTCCCCCTTCACAAACAAAAAAGGGAGCAGACGCTGTCTGCTCCCGCATCGATTTTAAAGTGTATGCCCTATCTCACCTTGCTGCTGTTCCAATGTCAGATATTCGTCAAGACGCCGCTCTTCCAGCGAAGCGACCATCTCTGCAAACGGAGTGAGACCTATGATGTTTATCGTTGGTATCGATGTTGCCAAGCGCAGTCACGAAGTCAGTATTATTACATCCGAGGGGCAGACCGTACAGCGGGCATTTTCCATCTCAAACAACTGCACGGGCTATAACTGTCTGATGGAGAAAATCAGGAAGCTGACAAATGTCCGCAGCGAGATTGTTTTTGCCATGGAGTCCACCGCGCACTACTGGCTGGCGCTTTATACCCATCTTCACAAGGACGGTTACCCCGTTGTCGTTCTCAATCCCATTCAGACTGATGCTATGCGCGAGATGTTTATCCGCAAGACGAAGACTGACGCCAAGGATTCCTTGTTTTCTTCATTTCGTTCCACTCACTTTCACATAGAAAGAACAGGATCGCAGTTTTCCCCGCAGTCCTGTTCCTCTGAATTTTGATTGAATATCTCTGATTCTGCGGCAAGTTCATTGCGGACATTCCGCCATCTCATATCGGGAGAAACCGGGCAGCAGTATTTCCATTCCTGTTCGGGAGTGAAAATATATATAAATTCTATCCCCTCATCGCTTTCCTCCATATCCTCCAGCGTCATTTCTTTTGCAGGCCATTTGTATTCGCCGCAGTCCCTGCTGCCCCCATACCCGATTTGCCGGACAGAAAAACAATCTGTATAATGGAAAGGGGTAATGAAAAATGTCAACCAAAGAACGAAAACACCCAGCGCCGCCGCGTTACGATGAGGCCTTCAAGGCGGGGGCAGTGCGGATGGTCACCGAGCAGGGGCGGCCCAGCCGGGAGGTGGCCGCGGAACTCGGCATCTGCATCGACACGCTGCGCAGCTGGCTGAAAGCGGCGGGCGCACCATCGCCGGGGCAAGCTGACCGCCAAAACCGCGACGCCAGACGCCTGCGCGAACTGGAGGCGGAGATTCGAGCACTGCGCAAGAAGCTTGAAGAGAAAGA
>NZ_WWVY01000041.1:0-4354 GCF_009876955.1 Bittarella massiliensis (ex Durand et al. 2017)
ACATGATTTTAAAGTAGAGCAAGCAGGCCGCACAGGAGAGATATCTTCTGCGCGGTCTGTTTGCTTTCTATGGAATTTGAATGCATTCCGCAAACTGCTCGAAGGACATCTCCCCTACCTGGTATTTGACCATTGCCTTCTGCGCGGTATCACGCCATTTGTTGTAGTCCTCGCGCATTTTGGCGTTCCCCTGTGCGCGAGCGCAGCGCATCTGGTATTTGTTCCGCAGCTGCTGGTAGAGCTGCCGCGCCTTGTCCGCTTTCACCTGTGCGGCGTATTTCTCCCGTGCCGCGACCTCCTTGCAGGATGCTCCCGTGTCTTCGTCGCACACGCGGTCGCAGTATTTGGTGCGGCTCGAAAATGGCAGGAACAGCCTGCCGCAGTTTTCACAGCGTGCGACACGCAGATCAAGCGCGCACATCTGCTGAAATTCCAGAAATACAAGCGCAGGCAGGTTATCACTTGCGTAAAATGTGGCGGCGGCAACGCCGCCCTTCTTTATGCCCTCCGGCATGTACTGCTGCAGCTTGATGTGTACATCATCCAGCATTCTGCTGCATCTGCCATAGAGCTCTCCATTATTCTCCGCCAGCTTTAACAGCCGTGCGGACGGAGCAGAAAGCGGCTGGCCGTCCTTACCGCAAAGTGTTACACCGATAAGAACCCGCAGGTCCTTTTGGAAGGCGCTGATCTTCTTCAGGAAGTTGATAAAATAGTCCAGCACCAGCAGTGCCGTTTCACACAGAGAACGGTCCTCGGTCTCCCATTCGATGTAATACTTCATCTGTTCGGTATATGCCGGAAAGCTCCGGCAGTAGCCTTCCATAATGTTTCCGGTAATCGCCTGGTTTCCCAGGTGGATGAGCCTCTGGTGCACCTCGGATCGGGACAAGCCTGTATCATTCACGCCGGAGGCCAGGGCCTCAAGATACGGCTCACTTTCCTGGTCGTAGGCACGCCATACTGCCAGGCAGTATCCCTCCAGCAGGTCAAAGAATGCCGGAGAAACGGTCTTGACACTCAGGGACATATTGTGATAGAACTCCGCGACCTGATAATACACACAGGTCTCCGGCTCGGACAGCCGCTGCGGCATCGTGCAGGTTTCGCCGAAATCCACGCCTGTATAGGCGCGGCGCAGCGCGCGTGCCTGTTCCAGATACGGTTCCCAATCAACGTCGAGTGTCCCGAAAACGAGCGAACCCAGCGGATAGGCGGTTTGTTCTTCTCCGCCTGTACCGATGTATTCGGTCTTGCCGTTAAAATAGACATAGGTTTTACCGCGCATCCTGTTCCCCATCCTATCCTGTGTGAATTTGCCTGTGTTTCACAGCAGCTCACAAAGCGTGTTCTTTTATCCTACACGAAATCATAGTAACACATCTTGTCATTGAAAACAAGCAGTGATACGCTTAATGTGTCGGGATGTATGCTGACATATATCACAGACACAGAAAGCGGCGGAATGTTTCAGAGCGAAACCGTTCCGCCACGGGCGTCAACGGCAGGACAGCGAGGAGATGGGCGGCGGCAGAACAAAGGCAAAACAGAGCAGCACAGCCGCCGCCCATTCCTCCCCGCCGCAGCGGGCCCACGGACACTTTGCCGGCCCTGGCCGGAAAGTGTCCTAGTGGGTCAGACGCTTTCAAAAGCGTCTGCGCGCCCCGCAGGACGGCGGATGCAAAGGCCGGTACAAGGAGAAAGGAGGAGCCGATAAGGAAAACGAGCAGGACGGTGGTGCGCAATGAGCGTTACCGCAAAAACGCAATCGGGGTACGGGAAAGGCATAACGAGCGAAAAAATGAAGCGTACTCGAATCCGGATGTTTTACTGGAGTACAGCAGCCAAAATGTCGTTTTCAAAGCATGCGGTGCACCAACATATGCACAGCAATTCGACAGGATGGTTGCGGAGGGAGCCGTAAGCACCCGTGGCTTAAAGCCGGACGCCTATGTATTCGATGAAATGGTATTTGATGTAAATACGGAATATTTCGAGCGGCACGGCGGATATGAGTACGCAAAAAAGTTCTATGCCGAAGCGTATGAACTGGCCAAACAAATCGCAGGCGGAGAACAATATGTGATATCGGCGGTGATGCACGCGGACGAGAGGAACCGGGAAGCCAGTGACAGGCTGGGAAAAGATGTGTTCCATTACCANAAAAAGTTCTATGCCGAAGCGTATGAACTGGCCAAACAGATCGCGGGCGGAGAACAATATGTGATATCGGCGGTGATGCACGCGGACGAGAGGAACCGGGAAGCCAGTGACAGGCTGGGAAAAGATGTGTTCCATTACCACATGCATGTTATTTATCTTCCGGTGGTGGAAAAGGAGATCCGGTGGTCAAAGCGCTGCAGGGACCCCGCACTGCGTGGGACCGTTCGGGAAACGGTCATGCAGGTAAGCCATAGTAAAAAGTGGCCGATGGTCCCGGCGACAGATGAAACTGGCAGGCCAGTTCTGAAAAAGGACGGCAGGCCGAGGCTTATCAGTTCTTACAGCCTGCTGCAAACCGCTTTTTATGAACACATGAAGGCGGCGGGTTTCACGGATTTTGAACGTGGTATCGAGGGAAGTACGGCGGAGCACCTGGATGTACTGGAATACAAGGTCAAACAGGACAGGCAGGTTGTGCAGGAACTTCGGCAGGAAATTGGAGACCTGGGTACACAGGCGGAAGAAGCCCGAAAACAGCGGGATGAACTGCGCGGCGAGGTTACAGCCGCAGCAGGCGATTTACGGGCTGTACAGGCCGACATAGGCGATGTACGGCAGATGCACGGGCGCAGCAGACGGAAGGCCTTGACAAAGCGGATCGAGCTGCCCGAGGATGATTATGCGAGGCTGCTGAAGCTGGCGGAATCGGCGGCAGGATTGCAGGTGGAAAACCGCCATCTGGCGCAGGAGCTGCAGAACAGCGGCACGATGCTGTGGCGGCTGCGCCGTGAGGCGGAAGATACGGAGGAGCGTCTGCATCAGCTTTGGATGGATACGCGCTCTTACCGCGAGGCGGTAAAAATCGCGCCGCGGCGTGTCAGCGAATTTCTTTCGGGGGTCCTGCGGGAGCACCGCCGGGAGCAATCGGTGACACGGCAAAGCCGGACGCAGCAGCGGAGCCGGGATTGGGAAATGCAGTTGTGAGCAGATGGAATGAGCAGGCGCCGGGGACGGCCCGGCGGAAAGGAGACCGGATGGGTTAAAGAAAAGCAGATACATGGCGGAACGGGAGAGTAACAGGCGGAAAGAAAACACAGCACGTCAGGGCGTGCCGGTGGAGGATCTGGAACAGTTTGCAAGGTTCCTACTTCCGAAAATCCAGGCGTTTTACGAAACGGAAGAAGGACAACGGGCGTTTCAGGAATGGAAAAAAAGAAACAAGAATTAATCTTCTAAAAAGCAATAAATGACAAGGCCGAGGAACGGGCAGAAATTCCCATTCCTCGGCCTTGTGCTTCGTTTGTTTTGCTTTAAACACCAGTTGAGATCAACTTAAAGCACCAGTGGGCGAACAAGACAGCGTTGCTGATACAGGCACAGAAGCGCTCCCTTTTGAAAATGTAGCAGACATATTCGCAGTATTGCCGCTGCACCAAGAAGATTCACCACCATAACTCCATCCATTTGAAACGGTATGGTAAACGCTTGCAGATGTTGCAGTAGCCGTATGACCATCATATGAAAAAATCCCATTAAGCTGAACACTTCCGATTGCCGCGCCATAATAGGAAAAGTCTCGTGTAATACTGCCTTTTTTCACTGATGCGCGTAAAGCTGAGTTTTCGATGGTCAATACCGTATGGTATGACACACCATTTCCGAGGTCGACGGTTCCCAAGTCAATAACCTGCGTTTCAGGTTCAAGAGCAAATGCAGGAACAGCTAACACAAATACTAGAATCGCAGCTATTGCTAAAGAAACAAGTTTTTTCACACAGAAAGCCTCCTTAAAAATAATTTATTCTAAAAGATTCGGGAATTCATCCCAATCTGAGTTACTTGTATCAACATTCCCAAAATCAACAATAGTAGTATTCACTTCTACCACACGGAATTTTTTGCTTTTCCACATATAGAAAACAGAAAAGGCTAAAATGCCTATTAGTACAGCGCCGCCAATCCGCAGCAACCAGGTTCTACGTCTTTTTTTGCGATGACAAATTGCGACAACATTTTCGGGGAGAGTATCCAAAAAGCTTCCGGCCGCATCTTGAGGGTTCCCAATGATTGCAATACATTCCTCGTATGAAATCATAGGATTTTCATTTTGAAGGTCCGCTATTGCTGCGCGGATTTGCTTCTCAAATATATCTTTTTGAGATGTGTCACAGTATAAATACTTCCCGGCCTG
>NZ_WWVY01000011.1:0-4555 GCF_009876955.1 Bittarella massiliensis (ex Durand et al. 2017)
GATCTACAACCCCGCCGGCGGCGGGATGCACTGCCTCTGCTTTGTGCAGGCCATCCGCTATCTCTGCGCCTGCGGGCGGGACGACTCGCTGGAGGCGGTGACCAGAGAGATCCGCGGCGCCCTGGACGGGGGCGCGCAGCCGGTGATCCCCGACTTCTGCTATGACCACCACACCCGCCTGGGGGTGGAGTGGGGCCGCACCCCGCTGGACTTCCTCGACCCCGACGGCGGTTCCAAGGTGGTGCCCGCCCTGGAGGGGGTGGCCGAGCCCTACATCGCCCGGCTGCGGGAGATCCTGACCCCCGAATACGGCCACGGCGAGAAATTCAAGGCCCCCGGCTACATCGCCTGGGAGCACTTCAACGCCCGCAGCGGGGTCTCCGCCGACCTGATCCTGGCCGCCTTCCAAAAGTGCATCCGCCGGGCCATGGAGCGCGAGGCCCTAATGGTGGCCTGCGACGGCTTCCTCTCCGGACGGGACTTCGAGAACTACTTCTTCAACCGGATGGTCATCATGTCCATCGAGGACATCGGCATGGGCGACCCCAACTGCCACCGGCTGATGGCCGCCTACCGGGACAGCCGCACCTACTTCCCCGACGACCCGGACACCCGGCTGATGTACCTGTTGCAGGGGGTGCGCTATCTCTGCTCCTGCAAGAAAGAGCGCGCCACCGAACTGATCAAGGGGATCATGGTCAAGGAATTTGCCGCCGGCAAGGTGCCGGAGATGCCGGAATAGCGATAAGAGCGATAAAAAGGGGGGACGCCTGTCGTGCGTCCCCCCTTTTCTCTTTTTTCACGGCAGGGTGGAGAGGATGAAATTGAGCAGGTAGTAGCCCAGGGCCAGCCAGATCGCCGGGCTGCGCAGAAGGGCAGGCCACCGCCACTCCCGCGGGATGGCGGGGTCGTTTGGGGGGAGGGCGGCCTCCCGGCAGAAGAGCCTGCCGCCGTAGAGGACGGCCGCCACCGCCGCCGACCCGGCCGTGACCAGCAGGTAGAGGAGGGCCCAGCCCCCTTCCAGCAGGGGGAGGGCCAGGGCCACGGCGTTGTTGAGCAGGTGGAGAGCGGCGGTGTAGAGGGGGGTGCCGGTCTGATCGGCCAGATATCCCAGATAGAGCCCGATGACAAAGGCGGGCAGCCCCTGGAGCAGATTGCCATGGGCCAGGGCGAAGAGGAGGGCGGAGACGACAATGGCAAAGCGGCGGCCGCAGGGGGCGAGGGCCCGCAGCAGCACCCCGCGAAAGGCGTACTCCTCCACCAGGGGGGCCGCCGCTACCGCCGTCAACAGCAAAAAGAGGGCGGGTGCGCCCCCGGTGAGGGAGAAATCGGGGCTGACGGGGGCCAGCCCCCACCCCCGAAGCAGTCCTGCCAGGGCCTCGGCCGCGGCGGTGGCGAGGGTGTTGAGCCCCAAGAGCACCAGACAGCGCCCCCCAAAGCGCCGCCACGACCCCGCCGGCATCTGGGTCCGCCGCCAGATGGGGGCCAGCCCCAACTGCCGGCGCAGCCACCAAAAGGGCAGCGCCCCCGACAGGAGGGCCGAGAGCAGCCCGGCTGCCCCCTGCCAGGCGGGACTGGGGTCGCCCGGGGCCGCGTTCCCCCCCAGGAGGGAGGTGATCTCCCAGCCGAGGAGGGAGAAAAACCCCAGCGCCAGGGGGAGTAGGGCATAGCCCAACAGCGCCGCCCCCACCAGTTGGTAGCGGCGGCGGGCCCCCTCGCACAGCGGCCGGGCGCGCTCTCCCCTTCTCTCCACGGCGGTCGTCCCCTCTCTCCCCCTGTAAAGGGGGGATGATTTTTTTGTACAGATAGATACAATCATTGTACCAGTTTTTGGAGAAATCACAAGTCTGGGGTTTTGCCGTTGACAGGGTTTGTCCAACTTGGTATCATGAAGGAGAACGCAAAAAACAACGCAATTTCCGCCCGCAGAGGGCGGCGCGATCGCAGACGGTATGGTGGCGGGCATCTGGCGCAGCTGCGCCCGGGCGCCCGCCCCCTTTTTGCCAAACGCCCCTTTGGGGAGGGGCGGTCTGCACGCCGCCAGGCGGAAAAAAGAGGAGGATGTGAAATGGCAGAAGCGATTGCCCGGCCCAAAAAACGGCATACCGACATGACCAAGGGGCCGATTGCCAAAACCCTGTTTTTCTTTACCCTGCCCATGTTCCTGGGCAACCTGTTCCAGCAGCTGTACAACATGGTCGACTCCATCGTGGTGGGCAACTTCGTGGGCCCCAGCGCCCTGGGGGCCGTGGGCTGCACCTTCCCCATCGTCTTTGTGGCCATCGCGGTGGCCAGCGGCCTGGGGATGGGCTGTTCGGTGGTCACCAGTCAGTACCTGGGGGCCAAGGACTACGGCTCGGTGCGGATGTCGGTGACCACCTCGCTGATCTTCAACCTGGTGGTCTCCATCGCCCTCTCGATTTTGGGGATGGCCGCCTCGGGGACGGTGCTCAAGTGGATGCGCACCTCCCCCGAGACCATCGACATGGCCACCGAGTACCTGTTCATCTACTTTCTCGGCCTGACCTTCATGTTCATGTACAACACCATTGCCGGCACCTTTCGGGCGCTGGGGGACTCCAAGACCCCGCTGTACTACCTGATCCTCTCCTCCTTCCTGAACATCGGGCTGGACCTGCTCTTTGTCATCCAGTTCGGGATGGGGGTCGCCGGGGTGGCCTGGGCCACCATGATCGCCCAGGGCGTCTGCGCGGTCTTCTCCTTCATCCACCTGATGAACCGGCTGGGGCAGTTTGAAAAGCGGGCGGACCACCGGGTGTTCAGCACCGAGATGCTGCGCACCATCGTGCGGCTGGCCATCCCCTCGATGCTGCAGCAGCTCTCGGTCTCCATCAGCTCGGTCCTCTGCCAGACGGTGATCAACGGCTTTGGGCCGATGCTGGTGAGCGGCTACACCGCCGCCAACAAGATCGAGTCCATCGCCGGCATGCCCATCATGAACCTGGGGATGGCCGTCTCCACCTTTGTGGCGCAGAACATCGGCGCCGGGAAGATGGAGCGGGTGAAAAAGGGCTTCAAGAGCGCCCTCATCATGGTGCTGATCTTTGCCGCCGCCTCCTGCGTGCTGCTGCTCCTCTTTGGACCCAACCTGGTGGGCATCTTCGTCAACCGGGAGGTGGAGGGCGCCGCCGAGGTCATCAACTGGGGCACCTACCACCTGGTGCACATGGCCTTCATCCTCTTCATCCAGGGGCTGATGTTCACCGGCGAGGGGATGCTCAAGGGCGCCGGGGACATGAACCTGCTGGTCTTTTGCACCCTTACCGGGATGGTGCTGCGCACCATCTGCGTCTTCGCCCTGGCCCCCAAGGTGGGCTTTGCCGCCATCTGGTTCTCCATCGGCCTGGGTTCCCTCACCGAGGTGATCATCGCCTTCTGGCGGTATTTCCAGGGCGGCTGGAAGGAGAAGGCCATCGTCTCCGACAGCGGGGACGAGGCCCCCGAAGAGGCGGGCGCCGAGGCCTAGACAGCCCGGCAAATTCTCCCTGCAAAAACAAAAAGTCTCTCTTTTCGTCTTTACAAACGCCCCTTCTCCGGCTATGATGGAGGTGGAGAAAACGCTTGCGAAGATGGCGTCTCACTTTGTAAAACGGGCGGGCGACCGCCTGGAATAAAACGTCTAGGAGGAAGATTCAATGTCTCTTCAATACCACCTGAAAATCAAAGAGGGAGATGTGGCCCCTTACGTGCTGCTGCCCGGCGACCCCAAGCGGGTGCCCATCGTCGCCAGCTACTGGGATGAGGCCCACTTCGTGGCCGACAACCGGGAGCACGTGACCTACACCGGCGTCTACAAGGGCGTTCCCATCTCCTGCACCAGCACCGGTATGGGCTGCCCCTCCACCGCCATCGCCATGGAAGAGCTGGCCCGCTGCGGGGTAAAAAACTTCATCCGCATCGGCACCTGCGGCACCTTCCAGGACTACGTGAAGAAGGGCGACATGCAGATTTTTGACTCTGCCTGCCGCTACGACGGAACTTCCTACCACTACGCCCCCGGCCCCTTCCCCGCCGTGGCCGACCACGACACCGTCGAGGCCGCCGTCCAGGCCGCCAAGGAGCTGGGCCTGCCCTACCACGTGGGCACCACCCGCACCCAGGACACCTTCTACGCCAACTACCCGAAGCCGGGCAGCGCCTTTAACGGCTTCTGGCAGTCCCGCTGGGAGAACTTCTACCCCGACTTGAAGAGACTCAACGTCATGGGCGGCGAGATGGAGACCAGCATCGTGCTGGTGCTCACCCGCATCTGGGGGCTGCGCGGCGGCGCCATGGCCGTGACCCTGGACAACATCATCGACTCCCAGGAGGACGAGGGCGAGTACGAGCCCGAGCAGGCCCTCGACCACAGCGAGGACAACATCAAGACCCTGTCCCTGATGGGCTGTGAGACCATCAAAAAGCTCTACGAGATGGACCAGGCCGCCGGCAAATAGGCCACCGGCCAGACTGCCACCTGTAAAGGGGGGCGCGACGATCGCTGTCGCGCCCCCCTTTTTGCCCCTTTTTCGGCAAACGCGAGAGGAGGGCGGGG
>NZ_WWVY01000011.1:4619-23511 GCF_009876955.1 Bittarella massiliensis (ex Durand et al. 2017)
GGGGGCCCTTGGGCCCCGCCCCCCTTGATATGGAAGAGGTGATCGTATATTTGAAGGGCGCTAGAAGGCGCCTTCAAAACTCTTTTGCACCAGCCAGACAAAGAGGTCGCGGTCGGCCCGCAGCCCCACCTGGACGTTGGCCGCCCGGCCGGTGGCGCCCTCCCAGTCGACCACCGTCTGGCCCCGGTGCTCGCCGGGGGTCAGGCAGATGTCCACATAGTAGGGGCTGGTGTGCAGCAGTTCGGGGTAGGCCAGGCAGCCCACCGCCAGGGCGTCGTGGACGACGCAGTTCTCGCCGAAGCGGGCGTTGGAGGCGGCGTATCCCTCCAGCCCGTCGCAGAGGATCTGGGAGAGGGGGTCCCGGTGGGTTTGGCGCAGCTGCGCCCGCTCCCCGTCGGTGAGGTAACAGTCCCTGGTGCAATCCAACCCGCACATGATGATGGGGGCCCCGCAGGCAAAGACGGTGGCGGCCGCCTCGGGATCGTTGTAGATGTTGACCTCGGAATAGGGGGTGACGTTCCCCCCCTTGGCCGCGCCCCCCATGAGGGAGATCACCCGGATCTTGGGAATGAGGTCGGGGCGGGCGGTGACCAGGCGGGCCAGGTTGGTGAGAGGGCCCACCGGCACCAGGGCCACCGGCTCCTCGCTTTTTTCCAGCAAGTCGGCCAGAAAGGCTACCGGGTCGTCGCTGTCGGGGGCGGTGGCGAGGGACGGCGGGGGAACGGCGTTCCCCATCCCCTCCTTGCCGTGGAAGATGTGCTCGCTGTCCTCGGGCTCGGGGTGATCGGGCTGGCAGAGAGGGGAGGCTGCCCCCTTGCAGACCGGCACCTCCAGGGCCAATAGCTCCTTGAGCCAGAGGGTGTTGCGCAGGGTGTAGTGCAGGGGGCGGTTGCCGAAGGAAGCCACCAGCCCCAGCAGTTTGATGGAACGGCAGCGGGCGGCCAGGGTGATGGCGACGGCGTCGTCCACCCCGGTGTCCACATCCAAAATAACGGGGATCGGTTTCATTGTTTCACATTCCTTTCCGGCGGCTGTTTGCCGCAAAACAGGTGGTGCGCCTGTCTAGAGGGTGCCCTTGACCGCGGCCGAGACCAGCTGCCAAAAGCGCTGGGGGTCGGCGGCGACCCCCACCTGCACGTTGGCGGGACGGCCCAGCCGATCCTCCCAGTCCACCACCGTCTGGCCCCGGTGCTCGCCGGGGGTCAGGCAGATGTCCACGTAGTGCTCCTCCGTCCGCAGCACCCCCTCGTCGATGAGGCAGGCCACGGCCAGGGGGTCGTGGAGCAGCTCGTCGATGGAGAGGTAGAAGGCCCCGCTGTCGCAGAGGACCTGGGCCAGTTCCCCTTCGCTCTCGGCGCGCAGCTCCTCGATCATGGCGGCGGTGACCACGCAGTCCCGGGTGCAGTCGAGGCCGCACATGACGATGGGCGCCCCGCAGCCGAAGACGGTGGCGGCCGCCTCCGGGTCGCTGGAGATGTTGGCCTCGACAAAGGGGGTGACGTTGCCGCCCCGGCCCGCGCCCCCCATGAGGGAGATCACCCGGATCTTGGGGAGCAGGTCGGGGCGGGCCACCACAAAGCGGGCCACATCGGTGAGGGGGCCCACCGGGATGAGGGCCACCGGCTCCTCACTCCTCTCCAAAATACCGGCCAAAAAGGCCACCGCGTCCTCGCCGGCGGGGGCGGCGGCAAGGGTGTCGGGGGCCACCACCGGGCCCAGCCCCCGGTCGCCGTGGCAGTTGACGACCCCCTCTTCCGGCACCCAGTCGGGCTCGCAGAAGGCGTGGGCCGACCCCTTGCAGACCGGCACCTGCACCCCCAGCAACTGGGTGAGCCAGAGGGTGTTTTGCAGGGTATTTTCCAGTTTGCTGTTGCCAAACGAGGCCACCAGCCCCAGCAGGTCGATCTGCGGGCTGCGGGCCGCCAGGGCGATGGCAAAGGCATCGTCCACCCCGGTGTCCACCAGCAAAACGGCGGGAATCGATTTCATCGAGCATCCTCCTTTTTCTTTTCCTGAATGTATGATAAACTATATAGGAACTATACAGTCAACCGATTTTTCAGGTGTTTTTTGCACAAAGAAAAGAGAGAAATTTTATGGAAAAGAGCAGGCGTTCCCTCTTTACCGTCAGCCAGTTCGCCCAGATGTGCGGGGTCTCCCGCCAAACTTTGATCTACTACGACAGGGAGGGCATCTTCGCCCCCCAGGTGGTGGGCGAAAACGGCTATCGCTACTACTCCCACCTGCAGTACGACGAGCTGGAGACCATCCTCACCATGCGGGACCTGGGGACCCCCCTGGCGGAGATCCGCAGCCGCCTGCTGGAGGGGGAGGAGGGCGGTCTCCTCCCCCTGCTGGAAGAGGAGGAGCGCCACCTGAACCGGGAGATCGAGCGGCTGGAGTATCTGCGGGAATCGGTGCGGCGGAAGCGGCAGCTGGCCCTCCTGGCCCAGAGCCACCCGCCCTTCTCCCCCTGGGTGGAGCGGCGGGGACCCCGCCATTTTCTGCTGGAGCCCTTTTCCGCCCCCATCACCCCGGCCAGCTACGCCCAGACTGCCGCCCTCCTCTCCCGCTACTGCCGGGCCCACCAGTACGGGCAGGGCAACTCGTCGGGGGCCGGGGTCTCGCGGGAGCGGCTGGCAGCGGGGGACTATTTCAGCGCCAGCTACTACGCCATGGAGCACCCCGCCCCCACCGGCGACGAGAAGGAGCACCTGGAACCGGCGGGCCGCTGGGCCATCATCCACCACCGGGGGTACTACGACTCGGCCTGGGAGAGCTACGGCCTGCTGCTGTCCTACATCGCCCGAGAGGGGCTGCAAATCGCCAGCGGCAGCTACGAGTCGCGGCTGCTGTCGGCGGACTCGACCAGGGACCCCGAGCACTATCTGACCCGCATCGAAATCCGGGTGGAGTGAAGAGGTTTTTGTCTGAAAAAACAGAGTCGCCGGTGAAACGGCTGGCCGGCACAAGTCCGAAAAGGGGCTCGTACCGCCTCTGCACCGCAAAGGGCACCGAAGTTTTGGGAGCGCGCTGAACCCGCTGACACCGGCAGCCCGGCAAGACGGGAGCGCGGTTCACGCCGCCCCATCCCAGCGAATTGCCTTCCTTTGCGCTCTCGGCCCCCTTCCCTCTATGAAACCGTGTGCCAAGGCCACTTCTCTCCCCCGGCAAAACCGGAGAGGGGGGCGCAAACGCCGCAAAGAGAGAGCCAGCGGTCAAAGGACCGCCGGCTCTCTCTTTCCTTTTTGACAGAAGGCCGCTATTTCCCCAGACTGTCGATCAGGGCGGGCAGCTGGGCGAGGGTGGGGATGACCGGCGCTCCAGAGGCCCGCAGCGCCGCGGGACTCTGGTGGCCGCCCTCCACCAGGACGCAGTCGCAGCCCAGAGCGCGGGCCACCTCCAGGTCGTGAAGGGTGTCCCCCACGGCCACCAACTGGTCGGGCGAAAAGTCGCTCCGGGCCAGCCAGCCCTCCGCCAGGCCGCGCTTGCCGTGGGCCAGGTCGTGCTCCACCCCGAGGATGGCCGAAAAGCGGAAGGCGATGGAGAAGGGGGCCATCTGGTGGGCCAGACTCCGCCGCCCGGAGGCGGAAATCAGCACCTGGCAGAGCCCCCGCTCCTCTAAGGCGGCCAGCGCCTCCTCCGCCCCCGGGCAGAGGGCACAGGTGGGGCAGGCGGCCTCGTAGCGGCGGATGTAGTCGGCCGCCACCGCCTCGTAGGGTTCGGCGGAAAAGTCGAATCCCAGCCGCTGGTAGTAGTCCCGCACCGGGAAGGTGAACACCTGCAGGTAGGCCTCCCGGCTGGGGATTGGGGGGAGCCCCCGCTCCGCCAACAGCTCATTTTCCACCCGGATACAGACGTCCAGGTCGTCAAAGAGGGTGCCGTTCCAGTCCCAGATGACACAGCGCTTGGACACAGCCGTTCCCTCCTCTCTCGGTCCCGCCGCCAGGGGCGGGGGCATTTAGTCCAGGTCGGCGCCGTTGGTGGCGATGACCTTTTGGTACCAGTAGTAGCTGTCCTTCTTGATGCGCTCGCAGCTGCCGCCCTCCTCGTCCCGGTCCACATAGACAAAGCCGTAGCGCTTTTTGTAGCCGTTGGAGGTGGAGAGCAGGTCCATGAACGACCAGGGGTTGTAGGCCAGCACCTCCACGCCGTAGTGCATGGCCCGCTGAATGGCCTGGATGTGGGCGCGCAGGTAGTCGATGCGGTAGCTGTCGTGCACCTTTTTGTCGTCGGTGAGGGCGTCGTAGGCGCCCATCCCGTTTTCGGTGATCATCAGAGGTTTGCCGTAGCGGGCGTAGATATCGCGGAGGATGAACTCCAGGCCGACGGGGTCGATGGCCCAGTCCCAATCGGTGGTGTCGCAGGCGGGGTTGCGGACGATCTGGAAGAAGTCGGGCTCGGTCTCGTAGGACTCGATTTCCCCCTTCTTGCCGGTCCAGTTGACCCCCTGCTCGGTGCGCTCGGTGGCGTTGCCGGCGCTGCGGGCGCAGTCGCTGGAATAGTAGTTGAAGGCCAGGAAGTCGGAGTACCCCTCTTTAAAGAGGTCCAGGTCCCCCTCCTCGATCACCGGGGCCATGTTGTGCTCCTCCAGGTAGATCATGGAGGCCTTGCTGTACTCCCCCTTGAAGTAGACATCCAGGTAGAAGAGGGTGCGGAAGTCCACCGCGTTGAGCATCCCCAGCGCGTCCTCGGGCTTGGAGGTCAGGGCGTAGATGGGGGCGGTGTTGATGGCCGCGCCCACCATGCCGCCGGGGACCAGCTCGTGCACCAGCTTGCAGGCGGTGGCGTGGGCCAGGTTGAGGTGGTGGTTGATCTGGTAGCGGATCTGGGGGTCGTCCAGGTACTTCTCGGGGATCAGGCACTTCTGGGTCCAGAACTGAACGATGATGCTCTGCTCGTTGATGGTGGTCCAGTACTTGACCTTGTCCTTGAATTCGTTGATGATGAAGCGGGCGTAGTGGGCAAAGTCCTTCACGCTCTCCCTGCTGATCCAGCCGTCGTACTTTTCGACCAGGGCCAGGGGCATATCGTAGTGGTAGAGGGTGGGGATGGGGGTGATGCCGTTTGCCAGCAGTTCGTCGATGAGGTCGTGGTAAAACTGCACCCCTTTGGGGTTGGGTTCCCCACTGCCTTGGGGGAAGACCCGCGACCAGGAGATGGAGAAGCGGTAGGAGGTCATCCCCAGCTCCTTCATCAGGGCCACGTCCTCCTTAAAGCGGTGGTAGTGGTCGCTGGCCAGGGAGGCGTCGGCCACGCCGGGGCGGCGGTTGATGACGTCCTGCTGGGAGAGGGCCTTGCCGTCTTCCTCGGCGGCACCCTCCACCTGGTAGGCGCTGGTGGAAGCCCCCCACATGAAGTCCTTGGGGAAGGGTCGGTAGTTGATTGCCATTGGTCTAGTTCCTCCTTTTTCTCTGTGCGGTTATTGCAGGCAGGCCCGAAGCTCTGCCAGCACGGACGGGAAGTCGACTTTGGAAAAGTCGGTGGTGTCCACCGTGACCACCGGGCCCAGGTGGAATTTCTCCACCTCCCAGCTCTTCACCATGGCTTCAAACTCGTCCCAGTCCTCCAAGATGGTGGCGGGGTCGCTCTCGCCGGGGAGGAGGGGGTAGTGGTCGTCGATGGCGTGGGCCGGGTGGCGGTCGGGGGCGTGGTTGCGGGCGCAGAGCCGGTCAAAGATGACCCGCAGGTCGCCGGTGAGGTAGAGGGTGACGCAGCGGCAGCCGAACTCGCCGGCCAGCTTCTCCACGTGGGGGAGGTCGCAGGCCTTGAAGTTGCTCTCGATCATGGCGTCGCCCCCGGCCTTCAGGCAGCGGCGGGCGTCATAGTAGAGGATCTCGGTGCTGGCGCGGTCCAGCTGCTCCTTGCCCTGGGGGGACTGAAAGCCCACCACGTCAAAGAGGATCTCCTTCATCTTGTCCTTGCAAAAGAGGGGGACGCCCAGCTCCTCTTGCAGGTACTCGGAAAGGGTGGTCTTGCCGGTTCCGGGCAGCCCGGCGACAATGTAGAGGGTGCTCATTTCTGCCTATTTCCTCCTGTCCTGTTTTCCGATGGGGTCTTACCGGTTCTATGATAGCACGGAAAAACGCCGGGGCGCAATCGGCCTTTGCAAAAAAAGGGGACAACCGCTCAATCAGCGCGTTCTGCCCAAAAAGAGGGGGTGCTTTTCGCCCTTCTCCACAAGGTGCGGCCGGCGCCCTGGCGCTTTGGGCGGGGGCGGGGTACAATGGACAAAAGGAGGGATGTCCCCATGGCCAAATACCGGTGTTCCGTCTGCGGATATATCTATGACGAGGGGGAGGAGGGCCGCCCCTTTGCCCAGCTGGAGGAAGGGTGGCGCTGTCCCCGCTGCACCGCCCCCAAGGCGCTGTTTGAGCGGGTGGAGGACCCGCCCCCGCCGGCGGGCGAGGAGGAGGGGGAGGCGCCGGGGAGCCCCGACGCCGATCCCCACCTGGCGGAAATCGACCGCCTGGCCCGCACCGGGGTGAGCGAGACGGCGGCCATGGCCACCACCCTGCCCCTGCCCCGGTGGGAGGACATCCTCTTTCTGGGCGGGCAGTTGGCGCGGCTGCCCCTGCTCGACGAGGAGCCGGTGGCGACCGAGACGGTGATCGGGCGGCACGCCCAAAAGCCGATGGTCCTCTCCATGCCCCTCTACATCTCCCACATGTCCTTCGGCGCTCTGTCGCGGGAAGCCAAGGTCGCCCTGGCCAAGGGGGCCACTGCCGCCGGCACCGCTGCCTGCTCGGGGGAGGGGGGCATCCTGCCCGAGGAGCAGGCGGCCGCCGCCACCTACCTCTACGAGTATCCCCCCAACGGGTACAGCGCCACCGACGAGAACCTGCGCCGGGCCGCCGCCATCGAAATCAAGATCGGCCAGGGGACCAAGCCGGGGATGGGGGGCCACCTACCGGGGGAGAAGGTGACCACCGAGATCGCCGCCCTGCGGGGCAAGCCCGTGGGGGAGGATATCCACAGCCCCTCCCGCTTCCCCGGCATCGAGAGCCCCGGCGACCTGCGGGCCCTGGTAAGCCAGCTGCGCGACCGCTCGCAGGGGCGGCCCATCGGGGTGAAGATCGCCGCCGGCCACCTGGAGGAGGACCTGGCCTTCCTCGCCCAATCGGGGGCGGATTTCATCACCATTGACGGCCGGGGCGGGGCCACCGGCGCCAGCCCCCGCTTTCTGCGGGACAGCACCAGCCTGCCCACCATCTACGCCCTGCACCGGGCCCGCCGGTTCCTGGACAGCCACCGGCTGGAGATGGAGCTGGTGATCACCGGGGGGCTGCGGACCGGCCCCGACTTTGCCAAGGCCCTGGCCATGGGGGCCGACGCGGTGGCCATCGCCTCCTCGGCGCTGATGGCCCTGGGGTGCCGCCAGTACCGCATCTGCGGCAGCGGCCGCTGCCCCATGGGGATCGCCACCCAGGACCCCGTCCTCCGCAAGCGGCTGGATGGGGAGGAGGGCGCCCGGCGGGTGGAGCGGTTTTTGCGGGGCAGCTGCGAGGAGATCAAAACCTTCTGCCGCATCTGCGGCCACCGCCGGGTGGACGAGCTGTCGGTCGACGACCTCTGCACCCTGGACGAGGAGATCGCCCGCCACGCAGGAATCCGCCACGCCTAAAATCAAAAAGAGAGGGGCCGCTCGCGGTGAGCGGCCCCTCTCTTTTTTTGCAAAGCAGGTTATTGTGGGGTGCCATCCTCCCAGCAGTCGGCGCCGGTGATGCCGATCTGGGCGGGGCGAAAGACCGGGTCCCTTCCCTCCCTTTTCTGGCGGGTGTAGTCCCGCTCGGCCAGGGAGACGGTCTTTGACAGGGCGAAGAGGGAGACGATGTTGACGATGGCCATCAGCCCCATGAGGACGTCGGCCAAGTCCCAGACGGTGGCGAAGTCGGCCTGGGCGCCGAAGAAGACGGCGGCCACCGCCACCCAGCGAAAGGCGGTGAGGAGGGTTTTGTTGTCCCGGATGAAGAGGAGGTTCCCCTCCGCATAGCAGTAGTTGCCCACAATGGAGCTAAAGGCAAAGGCCAGCACCGAAAAGGCGATGAAGCCGACGCCCCACTGCCCCACCTGGCTGCCCACTGCCGCCTGTACGAAGGGGAGGGCGTTGAGGCTCTCCGACCCCTGCACCCCGGAGAAGAGGAGGATGAAGGCGGTGGTGGTGCAGATGAGCAGGGTGTCGATAAAGACGCTGAGGACCTGCACCGTGCCCTGTTTCACCGGGTGGGAGACCTCCGCCGTGGCGGCGGCATTGGGGGCGCTGCCCATCCCCGCCTCGTTGGAGAAGAGCCCCCGCTTGATGCCGATGACGATGGCCGAGCCGGCAAACCCGCCGGCAATGGCCCGCAGGTCAAAGGCCTGGGAGAGGATGAGGGAGAGGACCTGGGGCAGCTTTTGGATGTTCAGGCCGATGATGACAAATCCCAGCGCCATGTAGATGATGGCCATCACCGGGACGATGAAGGAGGTGATGAAGCCGATGCGCTGGGTGCCGCCGAAGATGACCAGGGCGGTGCCCGCCGCCAGCACCAGGCCGATGATGGCCGGTGCGTAGGGGGCCAGCGATGCCCCGAAGTAGGGGGCGAAAGCCGAGGTGATGGTGTAGGATTGCAGCCCGTTGAAGCCAAAGGCAAAGCAGGCGATGAGGAGGACGGCAAACAGGACCCCCAGCCAGCGCCTGCCCAGGGCCTTTTGGATATAGTAGGCCGGGCCGCCCCGGTACTCGCCGTCCCGCCGCACTTTGTAGATCTGGGCGAGGGTGCTCTCGGCAAAGGCGGAGGCGGCCCCCACCAGGGCCATGACCCACATCCAGAAGACGGCCCCCGCGCCCCCCATGGCGATGGCGGTGGCCACCCCGGCGATGTTGCCGGTGCCCACCCGGGAGGCAGTGGAGATCATCAGCGCCTGAAAGGAGGAGACCGTCCCCTTCTCCCGGCGCTCGGTCATGGAGCGGATGGCGTCGGGCAGCAGCCGAAACTGGGCGAACCGGGTGCGAAAGGTGAAGTAGAGCCCGGCGATGACCAGCAAAAAGATGAGGATGAAGCTGTACAAAAAGTCGTTGGCAGCCCCCAGAAAACTGCGAAAGGCCTGGGAGACGGCGTCAAAAAAGGCGAAGAGGGCGCTCATAGAAAACTCCTTTGCAAGATGGTTTGGACAGAACTCAGAGGGCGAGCTGGTAGATGCAGAGCCCCTCCCCCTCCATGTCGGGGAAATGGAGGGTCTCGGTGTGGGAGAAGCCGTTTTTTTCAAGCACCCGGCGCGACCCCCGGTTTTCGGCCACCACGTGGCCCACCAGGGTGATCCCCGGCAGCGCCTCCCTCGCCAGGCGGACGATCTCGCCCAGCACCTCGCTGGAATAGCCCTGGTTCCAGCAGTCCTTGGCGGTGAAGGTGCTCATGTCCCAGCGGGCGGGGTCGCCCTCGCTGGGGCGGACGGCGTAGACCCCCACAAACCGCCCGTCCGCCTTTCGCTCGATGGCGAAGGACCAGCCGCCCGAGGCGAGGTAGTCCCGGATGAGCTGGACCGCCTCGCCCCGCTCCCGCTGCTGCGAAAAGCGCATAAAGCGGGCCACCTCGGCATCACTGGTCAAAGAGAACACCGCGTCGGCGTCCGACTCGGCCAGGGGGCGCAGCCGCAGCCGCGCAGTCTCTCCTGTCACTGCAAACACTCCCTTTCCGCCCGGCAAAACCGGCCGCCGGGCCCAAAAACATACCGTGTTAGTATACCCGAAAGTGCGCCGTTTTGGCAACTCCCCCGTCCTTTCAGGGACAAACGGGCGCAAAAATGCCGCGGCGGAAACCCGCCGCGGCACCTGCCGAGGGGCCCAACGGCCCCGGGTGTTTAGTAGTAGTAATAGCTGCCGCCGACCGCAGCGCTGATGACGGCCACGTAGAAGATGATCGAGACGATGATCACCACCACGCCCACGATGCCGCCGATGATGGAGAACATCTTCGACTTTTTGGCTGCGTCCTGCGCGCCGGCCAGGTCGCCCATGGCGGCCAGCTTGTCGATCTTCGAGGCGAAGACGATGCCGGGGATGCCCAGGGGCAGGCAGCAGAAGATGGTCACGATGATGGACCACACCAGGTAGGCGGTGCCGCTGACCGGGGGAACGTTGGCGTAGACCGGGGAGGCCTGGGGCTGAGGCGCGCCGTAGCTGTAGCTCGCGTCCTGCTGGGGGGCGCCGTAGTTGTAGGTGGGCTGCTGCTGTGGCTCGGGCTGAGGGGCGCTCTGGTAGGGCTGCTGGGCCGCGCCGTCGCCCTCGGGGGCCTGGGGGACCGGTTCGCCGCAGACGGCGCAGAACTTGGCGCCGCTCTCCAGCTCACTGCCGCATTTGTTACATTTCATCTGCATTTTCTCCTTTCAAAAGCCACCGCCCCATTGGCGGCGGGTGTCTGACAGTCAATCTCCCTACAGAGCTCCGTCGGTGAGCCAGGAGGGGAGAACGTCCAGGTGGTAGAGGATAAAGCCGATCTTGATGGCGATGGCCAGCAGCGAGATGATGATGCCCGCCACGGCCAGGCCCCTGGTGCGGTTGCCCCGGTACCCCAGGCAGCTGGTGAGCAGACCCATGGGGCAGAGCACCACCCAGAAGGTGAACAGCCCCGCAATGGAGCTGATGAACCCGACAATGGTGCAGATGTCTTTCCAGGTGTACTCCCGCCGGGGGGCCGGCAGGTAGGGGGCGTACATCGAGTAGACCGGCGGCTGGTAGGGTGAGGGCACCGCCTCGCTCTGGTGCGCCGCCTGGGATGCGGGCTGCTCCCCGGTGAGGGAGGCGCCGCAGGCCTTGCAGAAGGCGCTGTTTTCGGCGTTGTCAACGCCGCAGTTCGGGCAAGTCAAAAAATCGACCTCCTTTTCCCCAAAGCGGGGGCGATCGCCGCCAAACCCGCTTTAGAATACCCTTATTATACACAAGGAAAGGCCTTTTCGCAACAATATTCCCGCTTTCGACAAACCTTTGTCAGAAATTTGACAGATACCTTCTCAAAGCGGTGGGGTCAGACCGCCCGCAACTCGTAAAAGACCAACTGGGCCGGGCCGATGGGCCGCTTCTGCAGGTCGCTCTTGCAGGCGTAGCTCCACTCCAGATAGAGGGCGCTGGCCCGACCCAGCTCCCCCCGAAAGCGGCGGCGGGCCCGCAGGGCACAATCGGCCAGCTCGTCGAGTTCGGTGGGGGAGAGAAAGCCCTCGTCCCCCATCACCTCCACGTCCTCGTCGGTGATGACCACCGTCTCGTCGTGCTCCCCCCCGGTGGCCAGGTTCCAGAGGTCCCCCCGCACCGCCTCGATGACGGTGCGAAAGGGGGAGAGCTCGATCACCCCGCTCTTCTCCGCCACGAAATAGGGGTAGTAGACCACCAGGCTGCCGGGGCCCAACTCCCCCAAGAGCCCCTGGGCAAAGGTCTCCGCCTCGGCGGCGGGGGCCCCCACCAGCCGGGGCAGGTTCTGGTCGTCCCCCCGCTCGACGGCGCTGCGCACCGTCCAGAGGATGCCCTCCTCCAGCCGGGTGTCGGGGGCGAAGGTCTGCCAGGGCACGGCGGGCAGACCGCCCTGGCGCAACCTGTAAAACCCCTGCAGCTTATTCATCGCTCTCCTCCAAAATCGCCTGTACCCGACCCACCTGGTCGCCCTCCCGCAGCATCACCTTGATGCCGTGGGGGTGGGTGGCGCTGCCCGTCAATATCCGCTTGACGTGTCCCCTGGTCAGGCGGCCGGTGCGCTGGTCCCTTTTGAGGACGATGTCCACCAGGGCCCCGATGCGGATGTCCGCCCGGCGCTGCCCGTTCACAGGGCCGCCTCCCCGCCCAGGGGGCGGATGGCCTCGGTGAGGATCGGGCCGATGGAGCCCCGCAGGAGCAGGTCTGCCCGCCCGTCCTGGGGGGTGGGGCCCTTGTTGATGAGCACCAGCCGGTGGCCCCGGTAGTACTGCAGCAGCCCCGCCGCCGGGTAGACCGCCAGGGAGGTGCCCCCCACGATCAGCATCTCACAGCGGGAGATGGCGTCCACCGCCCCCTGCAGGGTCGCCCCGTCCAGCGACTCGCCGTAGAGGACCACCTCCGGTTTGATGAGGCCCCCGCAGCTGCAGCGGGGCAGGCCGCTCTTCCCCAGTCCCTCCGGCCCGCAGAGGGCCCCGCAGGAGAGACAGCGGTTTTGGTAGATGGTGCCGTGCAGCTCGTACACCCGGCGGCTGCCGGCCTTCTGGTGCAGCCCGTCGATGTTCTGGGTGATCACCGCCCGCAGCTTGCCCCGCCGCTCCAACTCGGCCAGCGCCAGGTGGGCCGGGCCGGGCTGGGCGCCGGTGACCAGCATCTTCTCCCGGTAAAAGCGGTAGAACTCCTCCGGGTGGGCGGCGAAGAACCCGGCGCTGAGGATGGTCTCAGGGGGCCAATCGTAGTGCTGGCGGTAGAGGCCGTCCTCGCTGCGAAAATCGGGGATGCCGCTCTCGGTCGAAACCCCCGCTCCCCCAAAAAAGACGATGTTGTCGCAACTGTCGACCCAGCGGCGCAGCCGCTCGACCCCGTCTCTCTCATTGTGCTCGCTCATCCGATCCCCTCCCATGGCGTTTTCCCCATTATACCCCGGCGGGGCGGTTTGCACAATCGCCCCCTGCCGATTGCGCGGGGACAGAAAGGGGGGTATACTACTTCTATGTAAGGGCCGGGGCGAATAGACAGCCCCGGCAGAGGGAGGGCTTTTTTGTGGGACAGTTGGTGGAACACACCTTTTTGCCGGTCTGGTCGTCCGAGAGCGAGGTGCTGATCCTGGGGACCATCCCCTCGCCCAAATCGAGGGAAAACGGCTTTTACTACGGCCACCCCCAAAACCGCTTTTGGCGGGTGGTGGCCGGGGTGCTGGGGGAGCCCGTGCCCGAGGGGAACGCGGCGAAGGAGCAATTCTGTCTGCGCCGGCACATCGCCCTCTGGGACGTGCTGGCCGCCTGCGAGATAGAAGGAGCGGCGGACGCCACCATCCGCCGCCCCCGGGCCAACGACATCGCCGGGCTGCTCCAAAAGACCCGGGTGCGCACCGTCTTCACCACCGGGGCCAAGGCGCACGCCCTCTACCAGCGCCACTGTCTGCCCCAGACCGGGGTGGAGGACATCCCCCTCCCCTCCACCAGCCCCGCCAACGCCCGCTTCACCCTGGAACGGCTGATCGCCGCCTACCGCCCCCTGGGGGAGGCGCTGGGGCGCTGACTGGCGCGGTTTTTCCCATTTTGCCAAAAAAGAGGGCCGGGTGACATGTCACCCGGCCCTCTCTCGCCCGTCCCTCGGCAGTGTAACTACCGCATCATGGTGGAGATTTCCCCCACCACGTTGCCCATGGTCTTCATGGCGCGGTTGGCTGTTTTTTTCAGCTGCCGCTTGTTGGTGTGCATCAGCTCGGTGCCAACGGTGGCCGCCACGGCGCCCAGCGCCATGCCGATGGCCACGTTGCGGGCGGTGTGTCCGCTGTGTTTCATAGAAAATGCCTCCCCACGTTCCTTCATTTGTACCTGCGGCCCCGCGCCGGCAGAGCCGGCCGAGGTCGAGATACAACTAGTATTGCCCACCCCTTTTGTGATATACTGGCTGTGTATGAAAGAGTCTCGCCGCCCGTCAGGGGCAGGAAAATTTTGGAATAAAAGGAAGGAGGCGCCCTATGGAACACCTGGTTTCCCCGCCCAAGCGGGTGCTGGCCATTCACGATTTGTCGGGGTTTGGGCGCTGTTCTCTGACCGCCATCACCCCGGTGCTCTCGGTGATGGGGGTGCAGGTCTGCCCGGTGCCGACCGCCATCCTCTCGACCCATACAGGGGGGCTGGGGGATCCGGTCATCACCGACCTGACCGACTCCCTGCTGCCGGCCCTGCGCCACTACCAGTCCCTGGGGCTGGACTTTGACTGCATCTACTCGGGCTTTCTGGGGGACAGTCGCCAGATCGAGTGCTGCAAGGCCTTTTTTGAGGCCTATCCCAAGGCGCTCAAGGTGGTGGACCCGGTGATGGGGGACCACCAAAAGCCCTACCGCACCTGCACCCCGCCGCTGCGGGCCAAGATGAAGAGTTTGGCCCGGGCGGGGGACGTGATCACCCCCAACGCCACCGAGGCAGCCATGCTGCTGGGGATGGACTTCACCCGGCCGGTTCGCTTCACCCCCCTCAGCGCCAAGAAATGGCTGCGCACCCTCTGCGCCCAGGGGGCGGGCCGAGCGGTGATCACCAGCGCCGAGATGGACGGCGGCCGCTACAACCTGCTCTTTGACGGGGAGACTTTTTTCCGCATCCGCGGGCGGTATGCCTCCGGCTCCTACCCGGGCACCGGCGACATCTTCACCGCCGTGCTCACCGGCGGGCTGCTGGCGGGGCAGAGTCTGGCCGAGGCCGCCCAGCGGGCCACCCAGTTCGTGGAGGAGGCCATCTCCCTCACCGCCGCAGCGGGCACCGACCCCCGGCACGGGGTGCTGGTGGAAGCCGCCCTCCCCAAGCTGCTGGAGCCGCTGGGCCCCTCTCGGGCCGAGCCCTTTTAGCATTCCCGGCCGCAGGGCGGCCGACCCTATCTCTGCACGAAAAGAAGGAGTAAGAATGAAGCGCAAGAGTTCGATCTACACCGTGACCCTGGTGGGGCTGATGGGGGCCATGTGCTTTGTGGCCACCTTTTTGCACATCGACATCCCCACCCCGCTGGGCAAGACCATGATCCACCTGGGCAACGTGATGTGCCTGCTGTCGGGGATGATCCTCGGCCCCCTGAAGGGCGGCCTCTCGGCCGGCCTGGGTTCGGCGGTCTACGACCTGTTCGACCCGGCCTACATCGCCGAATCGCCCATCACCTTTTTGATGAAATTCGCCATGGGCGCCACCTGCGGCGCCATCGCCAAGCGGGGCGGCAAGGGCAGCCGCGCCGCCGGGGCCGTTGTCGGCGCCGGGCTGTACGTGGTCCTCTACACCGTCAAAAACATCCTCATGGGGACCCTGCTCCAGGGCAAGATGCTCGACTCGGTGCTGGTGGCCGCGGGGACCAAGGCCCTCACCTCGGGGGTCAACGCGATCATCGCGGTGGTGGTCTCGCTGCTGCTCTACTCGCTGCTGGAACCCATCCTCAAAAAGGCCGGCATCTTTGAGCGGCTGGGGAAGACAGGCGACTGATTTGCCGAGAGGAGAGGAGGGCCGGCCATGGCCGAGCTGAACATCGTGCTGGTGGAACCACAGATCCCACAAAACACCGGAAACATCGCCCGCACCTGCGCGGCGACCAACGCCCGGCTCCACCTGGTGGGGCCGCTGGGCTTTCAAATCGACGACAAAAAACTCAAGCGGGCGGGGCTGGACTACTGGCATCTGCTGGACATCCGCCACTACGACGGCTGGGCGGACTTCACCGCCCAAAACGAGGGCCCCTTTTACTACTTCACCACCAAGGGGCAGACCGTCCACAGCGACGTTGCCTACCCGGACGGCTGCTACCTGGTCTTTGGCCGGGAGGACGCCGGGCTGCCCGAAGAGCTGCTCTTCGCCCACCCCGACGCCTGTGTCCGGCTGCCGATGCTGGCGGCAGCGCGGAGCCTGAACCTGTCAAACACGGTGGCCATCGGGGTGTACGAAGTCCTGCGCCAGTGGGGCTACCCCACCCTGCACTCGCAGGGAAAGCTGACCCGCTACAACTGGGAGGACGCCCGCTAGGCCCTCTCCCCACCACAAGAACCGATTGCGAAAGGTTGTGCCAAATGGAAAAACTGCTGATCCTCACCGACACCGCTTGCGACATCCCCCAGGAGACTGCCGAGGAGCTGGGCATCCGCATCCTCCCCATCCCCCTCGAGGTGGACGGGATGGGGTATTTGGAGGGGGTGGACTTCACCAAGGAGGAGTTCTACGACGTGCTCAACCGCTGCGTCAAGATCCCCACCACCAGCCACATCCCTGCCCACCAGTTTTTGGAGGAGTACGAGCGGGCCGCCCAGGAGGGGTACACCCACGTGATCCACGTGACCATCAACTCCAAGGGTTCGAACATGTACCAGGCGGCCCTGCAGGCCAAGGCCATGTTCAAAGAGGAGCCCGACGCCCCGCAGATAAAAATCAAGGTCATCGACTCCAAGACCTACTCCCTGGGCTACGGCTTCCCGGTGACCGAGGCGGCGCGGATGGTGCAAAAAGGGGTAGGCTACGCCGCGGTGCGGGACTACCTGCTGGACTGGTTTGACACCGCCGAGGTCTACTTTTCGGTCTACACCCTCCAATTTGCCAAAAAGTCGGGGCGCATCAGCTGTGCGGCCGCCTTTGTGGGCGAGCTGCTGGGGCTGCGGCCCATCCTCCAGATCTCCCAGGGGGAGATGAACATCGTGGAGAAGGTGCGGGGGGACGCCAACGTCATCCCCGGCCTCTGCCGCTGGGCCGAGAAGCGGATGGCCGAGCGCAGCCCCTTTGTGGTCATCAGCGGGGAGTTGGACGCCCCCGGGGACGAACTGACCGAGCAGTTGGAGAAGAAATTCCGCTACGGCTGCTCCGGCCGCTACAAGGCCGGGGCCAGCATCGCCATCAACGCGGGGCCCAAGGTGGTGGGGGTGCTGGTCAAGGGCGCCAAAAAGCGGTGAGCCCGGCCCTCCGGGATTCCCGAAAAAAGCCCCTCTTTCGAGGGGAAAACCGCCTTGAAAAGCCCACTGATATCGTGTAAAATAGAAAAGGACCAGCCTGTCCCGGCGGGTGGCCCTGTACCTCAGTTTGTTTTTTTATTCACAATAAAAAAGAAAAGACGAAAGGGTGGCAAACACATGACCTCTCTGAACAAAAAGACCATCGAAGACATCGATGTAGCCGGCAAGAAGGTTCTCGCCCGCTGCGACTTCAACGTTCCCCTGAAAGACGGCGTCATCACCAATGACAAGCGGATCGTCGCCGCTCTCCCCACCATCAAATACCTGGTGGACCAGGGCGCCAAGGTGATCCTCTGCTCCCATCTGGGCCGTCCCAAAGAGGGCTGGGAGCCCGAGTTCTCCCTGGCCCCGGTGGCCGCCCGCCTCAGCGAGCTGCTGGGCAAAGAGGTCAAGATGGCCAAAGACGTCATCGGCGACGACGCCAAGAAGCTGGCTTCCGAGCTGAAAGACGGCGACGTGATGCTGCTTGAAAACGTGCGCTACCACAAAGAGGAGAAGAAGAACGACCCCGCCTTCGCCAAAGAGCTGGCCTCTCTGGCCGACGTCTACGTCAACGACGCCTTCGGCGCGGCCCACCGGGCCCACGCCTCCACCGCCGGTGTGGCCGAGTACCTGCCCGCCGTCTGCGGCTACCTGATCCAGAAGGAGATCAACTTCATGGGCGGCGCTCTGGAGAGCCCCAAGCGCCCGCTGGTCGCCATCCTGGGCGGTGCCAAGGTCTCCGACAAGATCGGCGTCATCAACAACCTCCTCGAAAAGGTCGACACCCTGATCGTGGGCGGCGGCATGGCCTACACCTTCTTCAAGGCCAAGGGCTTCACCATCGGCGACTCCCTCTGCGAGGACGACAAGGTCGAGCTGGCCAAAGAGATGATGGCCAAAGCCGAGGCCAAGGGCGTCAAGTTCCTGTTGCCCATCGACAACCAGGTGGGCGACCACTTCGCCGAGGACTGCGGCAAGAAGCTAGTGGATTCCGACAACATCCCCGACGGCTGGATGGGCATGGACATCGGCCCCAAGAGCATCGCCCTCTTCTGCGACGCCGTGAAAGACGCCGGCACCGTGATCTGGAACGGGCCCATGGGCGTGTTTGAGTTCGCCCAGTTTGCCGACGGCACCCTGGAGATCGCCAAGGCCGTGGCCGACAGCGGCGCCATCTCCATCATCGGCGGCGGCGACTCGGTGGCGGCTGTCACCAAGTTGGGCTTTGCCGACAAGATGAGCCACATCTCCACCGGCGGCGGCGCCTCCCTCGAGTTCCTGGAGGGCAAAGAGCTGCCGGGCATCACCTGCCTCAACGACAAATAAATCGACAAATATCCCGCCGCTCTTGCGGCGGGGGAGCACCGCGGCCCAACCGGCCGGCTTGTGCTGTGCGAAGAGATGGCACGAGGGATTTCCTTCGTGCCATTTTCTCAGAGGAAAACCGCCAGAAAGGAATTTGCTGTATGAATAAGAACCTGCGCACCCCGGTCATTGCCGGGAACTGGAAGATGAACAAAAACCGCGCCGAGGCCAAGGCCCTGTTGGAGGAGCTCTGCCCCCTGGTGAAAGACGCCGGCTGCGGCGTGGTGGTCTGTGTGCCCTTCACCGATTTAGAGACCGCCCTGGCCGCCACCGCCGGCACCAACGTCAAGGTGGGCGCCCAGAACTGCCACTTTGAGACGTCCGGCGCCTTCACCGGCGAAATCGCCGCAGACATGCTCGCCGAGATGGGGGTCGAGTACGTGGTGCTGGGCCACAGCGAGCGCCGCCAGTACTTCGCCGAGACCGACGAGACGGTCAACCTGCGCACCAAGGCCGCCCTGGCCGCCGGGCTGAAGCCCATCGTCTGCGTGGGCGAGCTGCTGGCCCAAAGGGAGCAGGGCATCACCGCCGAGGTGGTGTCGCTGCAGACCAAAGTCGCCCTGCAGGGGATCGACGCCGAGGGCCTGCGGTCCATCATCATCGCCTACGAGCCGGTCTGGGCCATCGGCACCGGCAAGACCGCCACTGCCGAGCAGGCCGGTGAAGTCTGCGCCGTCATCCGCGCCACTGTGGCCGGGCTTTACGGCGAAGAGGCCGCCAGCCACCTGGTGGTGCAGTACGGCGGCTCGATGAACGCCGGCAACGCCGCTGAACTGTTGGCCCAGCCCGACGTGGACGGCGGCCTGATCGGCGGCGCCTCCCTGAAGGCCGACGCCTTCAGCCAGATCGTGGAGGCCGCCAGCAAATAGATCCCTGCGGGGAAAGCAACAAAGAGCGGATTGCGG
>NZ_WWVY01000011.1:23602-101195 GCF_009876955.1 Bittarella massiliensis (ex Durand et al. 2017)
GGGGCCGCAATCCATTGAAAAGGAGCGCAACTATGAAAAAACCTCTGGCCCTCATCATCATGGACGGCTTTGGCATCAACGGCAACGATTACGGCAACGCCATCAAAGCCGCCAAGACCCCCAACCTGGACAAGATCTTCTCCACCTACCCCACCACCGAGATTGGCGCCTCCGGCATGGACGTGGGCCTGCCGGACGGACAGATGGGCAACAGCGAGGTGGGACACACCAACATCGGCGCCGGGCGGATCGTCTACCAGGAGCTGACCCGGATCACCAAGTCTATCGCCGACGGCGACTTCTTTGAAAACGAGGCCCTGGTGGGCGCCATGGACAACTGCCTGCAAAACGGCAGCGCCCTGCACGTGATGGGGCTCCTCTCAGACGGCGGGGTCCACAGCCACAATGAACACCTCTACGCCATCATCAAGCTGGCCAAGAAGAAGGGGCTCAAAGAGGTCTGGGTCCACTGCTTCATGGACGGGCGGGACGTGCCCCCCTCCTCCGGCGCCGACTACGTGAAGGCCTTGAACGAAAAACTGCGGGAAATCGGCGTGGGCAAGATCGCCACCATCATGGGCCGCTACTACGCCATGGACCGCGACAACCGCTGGGAGCGGGTGGAGAAGGCCTATCAGGCCATGGTGGACGCCAAGGGGGTCACCGCCGACGCCCTGGAAGTGATGCCCAACTCCTATAAGGACGAGGTGACCGACGAGTTCGTGATGCCCGCTGTCTGCACCGGTTACACCGGGATGAACGCCGGCGACTCGGTGATCTTCTTCAACTTCCGTCCCGACCGGGCGCGGGAGATTACCCGCACCCTGGTAGACGAGAAGTTTGACGGCTTTACCCGCGCCAAGGGCTGCTTCCCCCTCTACTACGTCTGCATGACCCAGTACGATGCCACCATGCCCGGGGTCCATGTGGCCTTTAAGCCCCAGTCTCTGGCCAATACCTTTGGCGAGTACATCTCCCAGAAGGGGCTGACCCAGCTGCGGATCGCCGAGACCGAGAAATACGCCCATGTCACCTTCTTCTTCAACGGCGGGGTGGAAAAGGTCTGTGAAGGGGAGGACCGGGCCCTGATCAACTCCCCCAAGGTCGCCACCTACGACCTGCAGCCCGAGATGAGCGAGCCGGAGGTCACCAAAGAGGCCCTGGCCCGGATCGCCTCGGACAAGTACGACGTGATCATCCTCAACTACGCCAACTGCGATATGGTCGGCCACACCGGCGTCTTTGACGCGGCTGTCCAGGCGGTCGAGGCGGTGGACGACGGCGTGGGCCAGCTGGTGGACGCCATCCTGCAAAAGGGCGGCGCGGTGCTGCTGACTGCCGATCACGGCAATGCCGACAAGCTCTACGACACCGACGGGTCCCCCTTCACCGCCCACACCACCAACCCGGTGCCCTTTGCGGTGATCGGGTGCGGCGACTGCAAGCTGCGGAAGGGTGGCCGCTTGGCGGACATCGCCCCCACCATGCTAAAGATCCTGGAGCTGCCCCAGCCCGAAGAGATGACCGGGGAGAGCATCATCTTATAAAAATCCTTCTCTTCCCACAAGATATCTCTGTAAATGCCAAAAAGCGCTGGACGTTGTCCAGCGCTTTTCCTTTTTCAGGTCATTCGGAAGACTTTTTAGAGCGACGGTGTTGCAAATCGCGCCAGAGCCCTATCCCCGCTCCTTTAAGTCGTTGAAATTCTGCTGTACGCCAAAAGACGAGCAGATTGATGGCATTTGGTACAACCAAACAGACAGCCGCATCTGCAACAATGGTAAGCATTGCCCCCATTGCGGGCAGATGACTACAGATGAACTGAGTGAGTAAAAGAGAAAACAGGGCGACCGCAGCATAGACACAATAGCGAAGATAGTAGTTTTTGACCCCTGTATCAAAAACATTTTTATGGATGATATATGGCTGTGTCCAGAAGGGGACCAAGAACATACTGACCAGATTGGCAACCAAAACGCCGTTAATGCCCAACGGTTTGACCAAAATCAAGGCCAGCCCCAGGTTAATCGCTGTTTCTATGAGTGGGAAGTATTGATCCGGCTGATAGATCCCCGCACTCGTTCGGACCAAATTGACTGCTTGGCGCATGCCGCCAATGTAAAAATACAGCGTAATCAGTGAAACTGTTGCAATGGGAAAGAGGCTGTCGTTTCCCATCCACAGCTTCATAAACGGCACACAGATAACAAAAAAAGAGATGGAGAAGAAGGAATAAATCAAGTAGTTAAAGAAATAGAGAACTTTAAAATTCTCATAGGCCTTTTCCCTTGTTGAAGTGGACATCAAATTCCCAAAGCTTGCGACAATTCCATTAAACACCTGATTGGTGATATTATTGAGACCGTTGACGATCAACATATAGTTGGAATAGATGCCCGCAGAAATCAAATCTACTCCCCTCGCGATAATCATGCTTGATGTCGAGGTGAGACTAAACGCCCCAATCTTGTGGAAAAGCAGTGCCTTAATATTGCGGAAAAGGCCCTTTTTCTCTTTTTCCGGCAGGTCATCTTTGATTTTCGTATCAATATATCCATATTGCTTTTTGTACTGCCAACTGATAAATATATTCTCCAAAGCTGTACAAAAAATGCGAACTAGCAGATACCCAAGATAAGAGTGTAGGCCCATCAATACAGCAATTTGCAGCACACAAGAAATCATCTGGCCAACTGTATGGGCAATGTTATTCACATAGTTGCGCTGGTCTGCCGTGAACATCGCGCGTTTTTGTGCAAAGAGGTAGGAGGCCAAAACCTCTAATACATACATGAAGAAGACCAGACTAAGCCAGTTCCGCGAATAATCTTCCTTTACAAGACTAGGAACAAAAAAGGCCGCTATAAAGCCGCAGGACAAAACAATCGTGGCTATAATACTATACGCCTTTTTGTAAAAGTTGAGCAGGATCGCGATTTTTCGAGTGTCTCCATCCGCAATGGGTTGATAGAGTTTGTAGACGATTCCCGTCCCAATACCCAACTCTACAATTCCCAACAGAGAGACAACATTTAGAAAGACCCCTTCAATGCCAACAATCTCCTGGCCCAAAATCCGCTTGAAAACACCCCTGATGATAAAGGAGTTGAGCATCAAAAATATATAGGAAAAACAGCTCACCAGTATGTTGTTCAGCGATTTTTTAGTGCGCATTCCTGCCACCTCGTCTTCCTTTTTTCAGTCGACCTTTTCCAGGAGCCGCAATCCGTTCAGATAGAGAGATGCCACCGCCAGTTGGTTGCGCCGAAGCAGATTTGCCAGCAGCTTTGACCTCCTTCGCACAGATATCTCTCCTCTGCCCACTGCCCAAAACAGTTCTTGCGCCCCAGGATCCTGTGCCCATTCCGCAAGAACATCCCTTTTCTGCTGCTTTGGTGCAGGACTGTTGGCATAATAGCCGACAATATCCGCAAGCAGGGCAGAGGCACTGACTTCTCGGACAGCGGAACTTATATAGGTTGCTCCAAATACCTCCTGTAGGAAGTCAGTCGTTTCTTTGTAAAGCACCAACTCCCAGTCTACCCGGCTCTCCTGATAGCGCTTGGTAAGAGAGCCCGGCTGTTCGGCCACATAAAAATATGGGCAATCTGTGATGACCTCTATTTTACAACTTTTTTTGAGATAGGCCAAGTTAAAGAGGAGATCTTCTCCCAGTGATATCCCCTGAGAAAAGGAAGCAACCAAGGCGCGCCGATACAACTTGTTCCAGGGAGGGTTGATGAGAAAGGCAGAATAGAGCTTTTCAAATTGTTTTTGGAAGTCGATCGGTCCGCTACAAAATGACGGTATCGGTGAAACTTCGTCTATCTGTCTTCCCACCACTCGTTGATATCCACAAAGAGCCATATCTGCTCCATTTTTTGCAATTGCCTCTAATAAAAGCTGACACATTTGGGGGTGCAGCCAATCATCGCAATCTACAAACTGTAAATACTCTCCCGTTGCCACTTCAATGCCTTTGTTTCGGGCACTGGAAACACCTCCATTTGGCTTGTGGATAACTTGAATACGGCTGTCTGTTGCTGCCAACTGGTCGCAAATTGGTCCGCTTCCATCAGTTGACCCGTCATCTACCAATATCACCTCAAGGGCCGAGTAGCACTGCCCAATGACGCTGTGCACGCATCGTTCCAGACTCTGACGTGCATTGTAGACCGGAATCACAACGCTAATGACTTGATCTGCCATATTACTCCCCCCGCTGTAGCTGCTGCGGCCTGCCCCTCATCTTTTCTTCCAGCCAGTCAGCTATACGACAGGTGAGCGGTGCTTTTTCATTTTTTCGTTCTTCTCTCTGTACACCTCTCAGCATAAAGAAATCAGAATATCCTAGAAATATCCAGAACAGGCAGGTCCCCAAGGTGTTGGCGAAGAAAACTTCCGAAAGAAAGACTGCCGATACCGCCACGGCCAGACAAATCAGCAAACAGTAGGTTGATTCTCGATAGTATCTTCTGCTTTTCCAACCCGTGCCGAAATAGTAGTAAACAATGATCTTTATGCGGTCCCCGATAAAGCCCAAGGCAAATAAAGTACCGAAGATGCCTGTACTGACCAATACTTCTAAATATCCATTGTGCAGGATATAATTTTTCTCTACAATAAAAGTATCTGGCAAATGATCCTTGGCGTAGTCCAATGTATTGCGAGGAGAAGTGCCGACAACTGGGGTCGTTTTGAAAACATCAAATCCACTTCCCCAAATCTTAAACCGCATGTTGGAAATGTCTTCGTTGTCCACTACATCGCTGCGGTCAAGGGTCACCGGGGAGAAATGTCCTCCCATTGCTCCCACCAAATCGGGGACGTGCTCCACTCCGGCCTTTGTCAGCTCCATTGTTCCAAGCAGAAGAACAGCAGAAACAATTGCCCCTACAACAGCAATTCCTTCGCAGGCCCAACGGCGCACCATTTTCCCTTGTAGCCATGGTCGCAAGGAGAGGAACACGCCAGCGGCCATCACAACAATAGCTGCCACCATTCCTGTCCTGGAACCAGAAAGCACCAAGTAAACAAATTGCACCAACACATTGATAAGCAAAATGCCTTTTACTGTCTTGTGAGCGGTTTTCTTAAAATAAAATACCGAAAGAACGATCGATATAATGGAGAGGATCGCCGCATAGTTGGGATCCTTAAAAAGCCCCCACAGCCGGTTGTCGTAAAAGCCCTGGCGGATTTTCAGAATGCCCCCATCTACATACCCGATTTGAAAGACAAACATTGCCACTCCAATGGAAGTCAGAAGAAACCATATCAGCAAAAATACCCGGGCAAGTAAAAAAATTTCTTCTTCCACATCTCTGCGCTTTCGCTCTTTCCCAGTCGCATAGAGCAAAAACATCTGAATAGCTGTCCAAACAAGTGTTTTAAGGTTATCAAACAAACCATATCCGGAATTGATTAGGCTGGACAAAAGTCCAACGACAAGCAGGCAAAAGAGCCAGGTATTCCCCCTCATTTGAAACAGACGCCGATGGTAGAGCAAGTCAAAAAGTAGCAAAAAAGCTCCCCCCATAGCAATAAGGGAAAAAGCCAAGCTGTCTACTGAACTAGGCAACGCCAGTGACAGGGGCACACACATCCGAAAAAGCAAAAAGGATAACAGTATGACCAAATACCACTTTCTGCACATTTGAAAAGACCACTTTGTCTTTGTCATTCTCATCCCACCTTCTCTCTATTGAGCACAAACTGAATCGATAATTATGCTCCACTTCTCCATGACCTTTTCCCTTTGAAAAAGGTATAGACTCTCTTCACACTTTTCTGAAAATGCTCTCCGCAAAGATATACTTTCCATTAATTGAGCCAGTCGTTTGCTCATCCCCTCTACATCCCCCACCGGGACCAGATAGCCGTCTACACCGTCGCGAACGATCTCCCTCGGCCCGGTCGCACAGTCGAAACTGACGATGGGAAGGCCGTTTGCCTTTGCCTCCAGCAAAACCATGGGCAGGCCCTCGTGATAGGAGGTGAGAACAACGGCGGCATATTGGGGGTAGATCTCCTCCATCGACTTGACCGCCCCTTTTAAGAGCAACTGCTTCTCCAACCCCTGAGCCCTGATTTTTTCCTGTACGGTGGAGAATTCTTCCCCATCGCCATAGATGTGCCACTGCCAGTCAGGGTGGTCGGTCAGCACCCGCTTGGCCACATCCACTAAAAGAGGGTACCCTTTCACCGGGTCAAATCGCCCTACAGAGAGCAGCTTCTTCGACGTCGCGTCATAGGGCTTTTTCCCTTTCAGCCAGGCGGGGTCAATACAGTTGTAGTTGTAGTCGACCCGCTCTTCCCCCAGGTGAAACTTTTTGCGATAGGCCGCCTGATCTTGCTTGGTGAGGGTCACTATCTTATCGGCAAAACGCGCCGACAACCACTGGTTGAGATGGCCGAACCAACCGTAATAGCTGTTTTGCAGATTGGAGTGCTCGCAGCAGATGGTCTTGACCTTTGTCCCCGCAGCTGCCGCCAGCAAATAGGCATTGGTATTGACTCCGACCGAGAGGGCCACGTCAATTTTTTGTTCTTTCAAATAGCGGTGCAGGGGGGAGATGGTCTTGGTCAAAGCCTCCCGCACGCGGGCATTGTGATCCAAAATTTGAAAGCAGTGCACCCGCTCGTCAAATGGGAAGTAGGGGGGTGTCCGCAGGGAATTCCACAGCCCCACCACATGGACACAGTAGTCTTCACAGAGGGCGTTGGCCATGACAGAGAGGATTTTTTCTCTCCCGCCGAAGATCGACAAATCATCTTTTACCAGGCAGATGGATTTCATTTGGGAACACACGCCTCCTCATCCCTGTGCCGTCTGGCGGCGTTTCTTTGCAATCTGTCGCAAAAACAGTCGGGGAGCGACGGCAATCATCAAATAGGCGATCTTCTGATTGCGGGAATTGTAAGGATTTTTCAGGATGGAAAGGAGATTCTTGCGCACCTGGCCGGCGATTTCTCCCACCTCCCGGCGGTAGTCGCCCCAATGCGCAGGGTCAACTTGCGAAATGCGCTCCAGCACCTGCTTTTTTGCCCACCAAAGGCGAAACTGCCCCACCGCTTCCAGCGCGGGAAAGTTCTCCCGTATCAACCGCAGATTGTGCTCGTGCGCGGCAACCACATCATATACCTTTGGCTGAAAGGCGCCGATGGTGATGCTGTCCTGGCGCCGCTGATAGAGATATTTTGGTGCGGTATCCACCACCACTCTGTCTGTCCGAATCAGCAAATCCACAATGACAAAGGCGTCCTCATAAAGCCGCCCGACCGGATAGCGGACTTCGTCAAACAGGGCGCGTTTGTACAATTTGTTGACGGCAAAAAGCCCCACACTCCGCCCGGAGAGAAGGTATTCCACCGCCTCCGCCGCTGTGTAGAGAAAATGTCCTTGCTGAATATCCTGCGGCACCTTGACGTCTCCATAGCAGTCGTAGAGACCGCAGATTGCCATATCGGCCTTGCCCTGAACAAGATTTTGCAGAAGGCTCTCGTACATGTCCGGGGCAATCTCGTCGTCGCTGTCCACAAAGCCCAGGTATTCTCCCCGGGCGGCGTCGATCCCCGCGTTGCGCGCATCGCTCAAGCCGCCGTTTTTTTTGTGGATCACCCGCACCCGCCGGTCTCCCTGCGCGTAGGCATCGCACATCTGCCCGCAGCGGTCGGGCGAGCCGTCATCCACCAAAATCAGTTCAAAGTCGGAAAAAGTTTGGTTGAGAATGGACTGCACACACCGGTCCAAATAGGCCTCCACCTTGTAGACGGGCACGATGATGCTGATGGTGGGGGTAGCCTCTTCCATTGGCAAACGCTCCTTTCCCCTGGACGTTTTTTTTACATCCTCCACTCGAACACCGTTTTAAAGGGGGTGTTCAGGTCGGTGCGAAAGACCCGCTCGATGTCTCCCATCTGGCAGACCGGGTCGTCGATGCTGATGATGCGGTTGAGGCGGTTTTGCACAGCGGGGTCGCCCATCAGGCGGATGGCCTCGACAAAGTCCTCCCGCCCGGAGCGACTGCTGCCGGCCAGGGTGAGCCCCTTTTCCAGCACGTCGCGGGTGTTGATGGCCACCTTGTTCTCGCTGACACCCAGCAGGATGACCGTCCCCTGGGGCTCGATGGTGCGGATGATGTCGTCGATGGCGTAGTAGCTGCCCTCGCCCCCCGCGCACTCAAAGGCGTGGTCCACCGAGAAGCCCTGCGGCAGGTCGTCGGCGAAGTGGGTGGCCCCCACAAAGGAGAACATGGACAGCTTGTGGGCGTTCTTCCCCACCACGTGCAGTTCGATTTGAGGGAAGAGGGAGCGGAGGGTGCAGGCCAACACAAAGGCCATGCTGCCGTCCCCCCAGATGCCGACGCGGTCCCGACGGGCGTGGGCCAGCCGGTCAAACCGCCGGGCCGCCTGGACGGTGACGCTGACAAACTCGGTGATGGCGGCAATGTGGTCGGGCACCCCGTCGCAGGAGACCAGCCGGTCCGCCGGCAGGTCGATATACTCCCGCATAAAGCCGTCGTACCCGCTGGAGAGGAACCGGCTGTCCCGCCGGTAGTTTTCAGAGATGATGGGGTCGGGGCTCTGGGGGCTGTTGGGGATGGCCACCACCCGCGCCCCCGGCGCAAAGGTTCCGGTGGGGTCCTGCAACACCCGCCCGCAGCACTCGTGGATCAGGGCCATGGGCAGCTTTTTGCGGAGCACGTCCTGGCTGCGCTGCCCCAGAAAATACCGCTGATCGGCATGGCAGAGGGCCATGAATTGGGGGCGGAGGATCACCTTGTCCGCCAGGTCGGTGGAGGCATACTCGATGGAGAACACCCCCGGGCTGACCAGCTGGTAGATGTGGTTAATCAACGACCTGTCCCCCCACCATGGCCTGGGCGATCTTGTAGTCGCTGACCGTGGTGATCTTCAGGTTGGAGACATCCCCCTCCACCAGCCGCACTGGGGTCTGGCGCACCACGCAGATCTTGCAGGCGTCGGTGAGGATTGCCTTCTCCTCCTCGTCGAGGCTCTGGTAGAGCCTTTTGAGCAGGGAGATGCGGAAGCTCTGGGGGGTCTGCCCCTGGTACATCAGCCGCCGGTCGGGGATCTGGGAGATGGTCTCGCCGTTTTCGGAGACGACGATGGTGTCCACCGCGGAGACCACCGTGTCGCAGGCGCCAAAGGCGCGGGCGGCCTCGATGTTCTCTTCGAGGATGCGCAGGGTGACAAAGGGGCGAACGGCGTCGTGGGTGACGATGAGGTGGTCGTCCGACTGACCCCAGTCCGCCTCGATTTTGTCGACGATGTTGAAGATGGTGCTGTTGCGGTCCCCCCCGCCGGGAACCAGGGTGACCCGCTCTTTCTGGGGCACCTGGCGCTCCAACAGGTCCTGCATGTGTCCCACCCAGTCGGGGTGGACCCCCACGTAGACCCGGTCCATCTTGTCGCAGAGGAGGAATTTCTCCAGGGTGTGCAGGATGATGGGCTTGTCCCCCAGGGGGAGAAACTGCTTGGGCATGTCCGCAATGTTCATCCGGGAGCCGGTGCCGCCGGCCAAAATCGCGCCAAAAATCATGATTCAATCCTCCGTGCAGTAGTAAATTCCCTTGTACTGCTGGTAGCCGTGCTCCAAATCGCAGAAGAGGCAGTCGTGGTGGGCCACCTGTTTCTCTTTGGGGGGCAGCTGCATGTAGTCGCCAAAGGCGATCGTCAGGTACTGGTCATACCCCACCGGCAGGGGCATGGGGTGCCCCTCAAACGCCCGGTAGACGGCGCTGTCAAAGGCCGCCCGGGGATACTCGTTTTGCATGTAGTGGGGACCGGCGCAGAGCTCGGTGATCTTTTCACACTGGGCGATGGGGTACTGGGTCATCTTCCGCTCGGCCAGCTTCCAGAGTTTGTAGCGAAGCCCTTTAAAGGGAACACAGGTCAGGGCGACCCTCGCCAGCGCCGCCACCTTCTTGCCGTGGTTGGTGGGCACCTGCTGGGCGCAGTAGAGGGAGTAGAGCAGGGCCCAAAACTTCTGCCGCTTGCGCTTCCCCGGGTCGCTGGGACAGCCGTCCAGGGGGAGGATGTCCAGCACCACCCCGTGGGGGATGTCCATCTGCTTTTGGTAGGGTTTGATATAGGTGGTCTCGTTGTCCTTGATGGTGATGAAGAGATTGCCGTCCACCCGCTCCCGGGTGGGATAGCAGATGCTGTACCGGCAGGTGTCGGCCTTCTGGGGCCAGACTTCCTTGAGCCGCTCGTAGTCGGGGCGGGGCATAAAGACGTCCACGTCGTCGTCCCAGGGGATGAACCCCTGGTGGCGCAGCGCCCCAATGCAGCAGCCGCCGCAGAAGTAAAAGAGCAGCCCGTTTTCATCGCATATTTTTTTGAAGTAGAGGGCCATCTCCAACCCCTTTAGCTGGAGTTCCCGCAATTTTTCCGGGGTAAAGGTATAGCTTTCGCCCATCCTCTCGCCTTCCTCTCTATATTGGCCGCCTCAAATCCCCTCTAGACCGGCTGAAAAGTCTTGCCGGCGAACTGAAAGATCCCCTGCAAAAAGCCGAGTCCATAAGAGATGTGGAGGATGAAGTGCACCCACATCAGCCGCAACTTGTTGACAAAGCCCTTCACCCGCTTGTTGGAGAAGGAAAAGTAGATGTCCAGCAACAGATAGAGGCCCATCACCCCGCCAAAAACCCAGCGGGCCGGCGAGAAGAAGAGGGAGAGGAGCCCGAACACGGCGATAAACAGCACAAAGCTGATGGGTACCAGATGGGAGAGACGGGCGGGTTTTTTGTGCTTTTTGATGACCGCCACCTTCCAGACGCCGTACTCGTAGTACTGCTTGAAGACCTTGCGGTAGCTGTCGCGGGGGTAGTAGCGGCTCTTGATAGCGGGGGTCATGTACACCTTGCCCCCGTGGGCGTGCAGCCGCATATTGAACTCGTCGTCCTCGCTACGGGGGAAATCCTCGTCGTAGAGGCCCAGGTCGAGGATGGTCTGGCGCTTGTAGGCGCCGAGAAAAACGGTGTCCACATAGCCCTCGTAGTCCGCAATGTGAAATTTCCCTCCGCCCAGGGCAAAGGGGGAGTGGTAGGCGGCCGCCACCACCTTCTGCACCGCGTTTTTGCCGCAGGCGATCATCGGGCCGCCCACGTTGTCGGCACCGGTCTTTTTGAGGGTGGCGATGGACTGGGAGATGTAGTCGTCGGCATATTCCGAGTGGGCGTCCAGGCGGACGATATACTCCCCCACAGCGGCGCGGATGCCGATGTTGAGGGCCAACTGCACCGTCCTGCCCGGATTGTGCAGGCAGTGGATAAAGGGGTACTTCTCCTGGTACTGGGCGATGATGGCGGTGGTCTTGTCCTCCGAGTCGCCATCAACAAACAAGACTTCCATCCGCTCACGGGGGAAGTCCTGCTTCAGAATAGACTCTATGCAGGGGCCGATATAGGCCTCCTCATTTAAGATGGGGACGACCACAGAAACCTCAATGGCAGGGTCTGCCTGAGATCCTGTCTCTCTCTGCTCGATCAGGTCTGTCATGGTTTTCCTCCACAAACTGTCTTTTTACACGAAAAAGGGCAAATTTATTTATCAATTATACTCTAAGCCCCCCTCAAATTCAATAGGACAGGCCCGCTTTCCCCTCTGGATGCCCGTTTATTCAGGGTTTCTTCACATTTTAAGCGGCTGGACAAACCGCCCTCCGACCACTATAATATAGGCAGTTTTCCATCTGCCAAAACCGGATGAAAGGGAAAGAAGGGCATCTTATGAAACTGCTGATCACCGGCGGCGCCGGTTACATTGGGAGCCACACCTGCGTGGAACTGCTGAATGCGGGACACGAGGTGGTGATCCTGGACAACCTCTGCAACTCCAGCCCCAAGGTGGTGGAGCGTATACAGGAGATCACCGGCAAACCGGTGACATTCTGCCAGGTCGACTTGCTGGACTACGCCGCCACCGAAGCGGTCTTTCGCGCCCACCAGTTCGACGGGGTCATCCACTTCGCCGGGCTCAAGGCGGTGGGGGAGTCGGTGGAGAAACCGCTGGAATACTACCACAACAACCTGACCGGCACCCTGCACCTGCTCAAGCTGATGCAAAAGTACCAGGTCTTTACCCTGGTGTTCTCCTCCTCCGCCACGGTGTACGGCTCGCCGGCCACCGTCCCCATCACCGAGGACTTCCCCCTCTCGGTGACCAACCCCTACGGCGCCACCAAGTTGATGACCGAGGAAATTCTGCGGGACCTCTACCGGGCCGATCCCCGCTTCTCCCTGGTGATCCTCCGCTACTTCAACCCCATCGGCGCCCACGAGAGCGGCCGCATCGGGGAAAACCCCAAGGGCATTCCCAACAACCTGATCCCCTACATCACCCAGGTGGCGGTGGGCAAACTGCAGTACCTGAACGTGTACGGGGAGAACTACCCCACGGTGGACGGCACCGGGGTGCGCGACTACATCCACGTGGTGGACCTGGCCAAGGGCCACATCAAGGCGGTGGAGAAGCTGGCGGGCAAGGCCGGGGTGCACATCTACAACCTGGGCACCGGCAACGGCTATTCGGTGCTGCAGGTGGTGGACGCCTTTGAAAAGGCCAGCGGCCAGAAGGTCCCCTACAAAATCGCCCCGCCCCGGGCCGGCGACATCGCCGAGTGCTGGGCCGACGCCTCCAAGGCCAAGGCCGAGCTGGGGTGGGAGGCGGAGTACGACATCCAGCGGATGTGCGTCGACTCCTGGCGGTGGCAGAGCCAAAACCCCAACGGCTACGATGACTAGACAAAAAAGCTGCTGCAAAAGGGCCTCTTTGGGGCCCTTTTGCTTTTTGCACAAAAAACAGGCAGAAGGATTGTTCAATAAAAATATTGATTTTCGTGTAGTCAAATTATATATTATAGGTAAGAAAAGGGTTTCGTACCAAACCTCCTTTGGTTGTATACCAAAACAGATAATAGGTGAGGAAATTCGCGTACCATGGCCCTTCAAAACGGAGCCTTATCCACCGTTCAAGGCAAATGTGCAGTGCGCACAGGAGGTATTGTCCAATGGGTAGGTTTCAAATCTGAAAGACAGGCAACCCCAGTTGATTTCAAACTCCGCCCATAGCTTGTCTTTGCAAACAGATGGAAAAAGGAGTTTGCAGGTGTGCGTAAGAAAGAGCGGGACCGCCGTTTGGAACTGCTCAGGGCCATCCCCCAAAGGGGTGGTCAAGTTTGGCAGCCTGATTTCTGAAATCGGACGAATTGGAAAAGAGGGCCCCGTACGGGGCCCTCTTTTTTTGTCCCCTCTCTCCCCCTTCGCCCCGCCCGCCGCGATTGCGCAACAGGGCGGGCAGGGGGTATAATGAGCCCAAGGGGGGGAAGGGCTGTGAACGAACTGTTTGTCGCCGAGGTGGCGCTGGACCGGGCCGCCCTGCGGCAGGTGGGCGGCTATCTGACCGACCTGCCCTGCCTGCGGGAGCTGGGGGCGCTGGCCTTTCACCGCCCGGTCACCTATTTTGTGGGGGAGAATGGGACCGGAAAGTCCACCCTATTAGAGGGGCTGGCCGTGGCCCTGGGCCTCAACCCGGAAGGGGGCGGGCGCAACTTTCACTTTGCCTCTAAAGAGACTCACTCCCCCCTGCACCGCTGTCTGACGGTGACCAAAGGCCCCTACCGCCCCCAAACCAGCTACTTTCTGCGGGCAGAGAGCTTTTACAACCTGGCCTCCGAGGTGGACCGGTTAGAGGAGATCGGGGCCCCCGGCCTCTTTGACAGCTACGGGGGCCGCTCCCTGCACAGCCAGTCCCACGGCGAGGCCTTTCTCTCCCTGGTGCTGGGCCGCTTTCCCCCGCGCGGGCTCTACCTTCTCGACGAGCCGGAGGCAGCTCTCTCCCCCTCCCGGCAGCTGGCCCTCTTGCGGCAGATCCACCTGCTGGCGGAAGGGGGCAGCCAGTTCATCATTGCCACCCACTCCCCCATCCTGATGGCTCTGCCCGGCGCCGCCATTCTCTCCTTTGAGGAGGGGGGCGCCATCCGCCCCACGGCCTATCGGGAGACCAGCCACTACCAGGTCACCCGCGCCTTTTTGGAGGCGCCGGAGCGGATGCTGCGGGAACTGCTGGACGGGGAGTGACCCCACCCAAAACACAAGGAGGAACACGCGATGGAAAAATTGGAAATGCTGGAAGCCATTCTCGACAGCTACCCCTACCGGGTGGTGTTTGTGGACTGCGACCACGTCATCCGCTACCTGAACCGGGCCGCCAAATACCACTACTACCAGGTGCGGGGGTACCGGGACCTGATCGGCCGCTCCCTGTTTGACTGCCACCAGGAGCTCTCGCGGGAGCGCATCGAGGCGGCAGTGGAAAAATTGCGCCGCCACGGCAACGAAATCTACCTGGGGGTGACCCCGGACAACCAGCGCTACTACATCAACCCGGTGCGAAACGAGGAGGGGGAGCTGCTGGGGTACTTCGAGCGCTTTGAGCTGAACTTGCAGAAATAGCGCGCCGCACTGCCGCCGGGTGCGGCGGGACGGTGCCTTTGTCAGAGAGGAGAAGACCCTGTGAAAAAACATCTGATCGCCCTGTTGTGTCTCACCCTGGCCCTTTTGATGACCGGCTGTGGGGAAAAGAGCGAGGCCTTTTCTTTCCCCGACGAGGGAAGGGAGTACATCGACACGGCAGAGTTGCCCCGCGTCTATGCCGACCCGGTCGGCTACCGGGGGAAATACGTCAAGCTGGTCGGCCGCGCCATCAGCACGTTGGAGCGCCATACCGGCGAATCGTCCTTTCTCTTTATCCCCGAAGGGCGCAGTTCCCCCATTGCCGTCCACTCCGCCGACTCCTCCCTGTAGATAGAGGAGGGGGACATCCTCCTGGTTGACGGGAAGTTTTGGTCCACCAAAAACACCGGCACCGACCTGCCCCACCTCGCGGCGGCCGGTCTGACCCACTCCACCTACAAAGACGCCATCCGCCCCACCCTCAAAGAAATCGACCCCGCCCTCACCCAGACACAGGAGGGCTGTTCGGTCACCGTCGAGAAGATCGAATTTGCAGAAGAGGAGACGCGGCTCTACCTGCGCATTCAAAACACGGGCCGGGCCAGCATCTCCTACCAGGCCGGGTACTTGGCGCAGGACGGGGCCCAGTACGCCGAAACATACAACGCCGAGGCCCGTTACGAGGTCCTTCCCGATGACATTTTGCCCGGCGTCACCGCCACCGGGGCAGTGGTTTTTCCCGCTCTGAAGGGCCCTGGAGCACTGCAGATCCATCTTCAGATCCTGTCTGAGGACCACGCCGTAGACTTCGAGCCCTTTGTCTTCTCCCTTTCCTGACAAAACTGCAAAAAACCATCCCCGGCAGAAGGTTCTGCCGGGGATGGTTTTTTTGTAAATGGGGGTCACTCCCCTTCCTTGAGGGCACGCAGTTCCTCCGCCGCCTCCCGGTAGGCCTCTTCCAGGGCGGCTTTTTTCTCCAGCGGCGCGGCGGAAATCTCCACCGCCAACTGGCTCAACCGCATCTCCAGCACCGTTTTGCGCAGGGCGGCGCTCTGTCCTGCCCTGCGGGCTGGCCTCTCCTGCTGACGGCGCCAGTCGGCCAGCCCGCCCGCAAAGGCGGTGAGGCCGCCCTCGCTGACACAGAGCAGCCGGTCGGCCACCCCTTCCACAAACGCCTCGTCGTGGCTGACCAGCAGCAGGGTCCCGGTATAGCCCTGGAGCAGGGATTGCAGGGCCTCCACCGCTGGGAGGTCCAGATAGTTGGTGGGCTCGTCCAGAAAGAGGAGGTTGCAGCCGCCCACCAACAGCTTGCAGAGGGCGACCTTCATCCGCTCCCCGCCGCTGAGCACCGCCAGGGGCTTGTTGACCGCCTCCCCCCGAAAGAGGAGCCGCCCCAGCACCGTGCGCACCAGGGTGGGGGACTGGAGGGCCCCTTCAAGGGCGTTTTCGAGGACGGTGCGCCCCTCGTCCAGCTGTTCAAACCCCTGGCGCAGAAACCCCAGTTTGGCCTGGGGAGAAAGGCGGCACTCGCCGGCCAGAGGAGCCATCTCCCCCGCCAGGGTGCACAGCAGGGTGGTCTTGCCCGCCCCGTTGGGGCCGATGAGGGCGGTTTTGCTGCCGGTCGGAAGGGTGAAGGCAGCCCCCTCAAAGAGGGGGACACCGGCGTATCCCACCGCCAGATCCGCGGCGGTGAGGGCGGTGCGGGCCCGCAGGGGGGCCGGGTCGATGCGCAGGGCGATACCGTCTGCCTCAAAGGGCTTTTCCACCCGGTCCATCCGCTCGATGCGCCCCTCCAACACCTTTTTACGGCGGGCGATCTTGGCCGACTTCTGGGTGGCCTCCCGCTTGTGGAGGCGGGCCTCGGAATTGCCCATCCGGCTGGGGGCCTTCCTCACGCCGTCGGCCCGGCGGGAGACCTGGCGGGCGGCGGCCAGCAGTCGGGCCCGCTCGCCGGTGTACTCCGCCCACTGCTGCTGGGCCCGCTCCTCCTCCTGGGCCCGCTGGCGGCGGTAGGCGGCGTAGTTGCCGGGATAGACCCCCACCCGGCCGTCCCGCACCTCCCAAATGGTGTCGCAGAGGGCGTCCAGCAGGGCCCTGTCGTGGCTGACCAGCAGCAGCGACCCCACCTCTGCCAGCCGCCGGCGGATTTCCGCCTGCCCCCGCTCGTCCAGGTTGGCGGTGGGCTCGTCGCAGAGGAGGAGGGGGGCGCCCTCCTCCAGGACGGCGGCCAGCTTAACGCGGGTCTCCTCGCCGCCGCTACGGCCTGCCTGGCGGGCCAGGGGCCCCGCCCCCAGGGCGGCCAGCGGGCCGGCCATCTGCGCGGGGTCGGCCGCCTCCAACTGCCGGCAGTAGGCCAGGGGGCAGCGCCGCTCCACCCGGCCGGACTCCGGCTGGCGGACACCGGCGATGAGGTCGAGGAGGGTGGTCTTGCCACACCCGTTCTCCCCCACGATCCCGATGTGGTCCCCCGCCAAAACCGTCAGTTCGGGGATGTCGAGAAGCCGCCGCTCCCCGATAAAATAGGCCAGCCCGCAAATCGAGACCAGCACGTTTCGTTCAGACAAATGAAAAACCTCCCTTGCAGGGTCACCTGCAAGGGAGGAAAAAGACAGAGGGCGCGCGAAAAAAGGGGGACTTGCCTCCACCGCACACCGTGCTGTTTTCCCCTTTGCCGCGCAGGTGACCAAACGGCCCCCATTGAGAGAGGGCGTTTTGTCCGTTTTCAGTGGTTGCGCACAAAGGTCAAAACAGTCTCATTCGCGGTGTGGTTACCTCGCCTTTCTTCGTTTCTACGAATACGAGTATACCAGACATCTCCCCGGGTTGCAAGGGGAGAAAAAGGGCGGGCCCCGGCGCCATTCTGCCGGGGCCCGCCCTCGATGTCAGCGGTTTAAATTGGTCAGGCTGTTGACGATCAGGTCGATGAAGCGGGGGCGGTCCACATCTTCGCCCATCTTGGTGTTGGGGGGGAAGTGGCGGTCCTCGGTGTGCTTGTAGGTGATGACCGTCTTGCCCTCGGTGAGGATGCCGCGGGTCTCCACATCCACGTGGACATCCACCGTCTGCACCACCGATTCGTCCATCACGTAGGCTGCGGTCACCGCATCGCAGAGGATGCCGCCGGGGCGGCCGTTCTTCTCGGCGTAGCCGACCCGCTCGCCGATGAGCGCGGCCGCCACCTCCGCCACCGGGCCGCCGGCGGCGCGGATGCGCGCCAAATCGTCGGCGGTGACATAGGCTTTAAAGCAGATGTCCAGCCCCATCATCGCCATGGGGATGCCGCTGGCAAAGACGATCTTGGCGGCGTGGGGGTCGGCCCAGATGTTGAACTCGGCCGCGGCCGTCCAGTTGCCCAGGCCCTTGGCCCCGCCCATGATGGAGATGCGCTTGACATAGTCTTTTAAGTTGGGGTATTTCAGCAGGGCATTGGCCACGTTGGTCAGGGGGCCGATGGCCACGATCTCCAGTTCGCCCTTGCAGGCCACCGCCTGCTGGTAGATGAAGTCCCAGGCGTACTGGTCCTCCACCTGCTTGTGGGGCTCCGGCAGGGTGACCGAGCCCAAACCGCCCGCGCCGTGGACGTTGCCGGCGGTGCGCTCCCCGCAGAAGAGGGACTGGCTGGCCCCTTTGAGGACGGGGATGTCCTCCCTGCCGGTGAGCTCGCACAGCTGCAGGGCGTTTTTCTCGCAGAAGGACAGGGGCTTGTTGCCGCAGACCGGGGTGATCCCCTTGATGTCAAAGCGCTCGTCCCCCAGCAGCATAAACAGGCAGATGGCGTCGTCGGTGCCCGGGTCGCAGTCCAGGATAATGGGGCGTTTGTTCTGTTCCATTCTCTTCTCTCCTCCCTTTCTCAGGCGTTTTTCAGCAGTTCGCGCACCGCGTCCACATAGCCCTGGCGGTCCACGTCCAGCACCACGGTGTGGATGTGGGGGCGGTCGGTCTGGTGCAGCCCGGTGCGGGCGTCACAGACGCTCATCCCGTCGCAGAGGTCGGAGGCGCACTCGATCTGGATGTCCGCTTTGACGGTGGTGAAGAGCTCGGGCTTCAACAGGTAGATCACCGGCACCGTGTCGAAGATGAGGGTGCGCTCGCCGGGGAACTCGCCCCAGCCGTCGTTCAGGGAGTGGTGGGTGATGCTGTAAAACGCCTTGGCACAGGGGTTGTCAAAGCCCTTCCAACTGTCGTTGTCGGCGGGGGTGATATAGGCATTCGTGCAGACGTCCAGCCCGCACATGGCCACCGGCAGCCCAAAGGAGAAGACGGCCTGGGCCGCCTCGGGGTCGGCGTAGAAGTTGAGTTCCGCCGCGCCGGTGGTGTTGCCGAAATACATGCCGCCGCCCATGAGGACGATCTCCTCCACCTTCTCCCGCACCAAGTCGGGGTGTTGGAGCATCAGCTTGGCGATGTTGGTGAGGGGGGCCAGGGGGATGAGGGTCACCTTCTCCTCGCTGGAGCGGAGCACGTCCACCATGAACTCGACGGCGGACTTCTCCTGCAGGGGGCCCACCTCCTCGCTCAAATCGGGGATGGGCAGCCGGTGCCCTTCGGGGTTGCCGACCCAGCGCTGGCGGACCAGGGGGTTTTGCGAGCCCCGGGCCACCGGGATGTCGGTCTTCAGGTAGCGCACCAGCTCCAGGGTGTTCTGGGTGGTGTTCTCGATGGGCTGGTTGCCCATACAGGTGGTGATGCCCAGCACCTCCAGCTCGGGGCTGGCGACGGCCAGGGCGACCGCGCAGGCGTCATCTCCGCCGGTATCGCAGTCAAATAACACTTTCTTGCTCATTGTGCAGACTCCTCCATTTCTTGGTATATGGCCTTACCAAATCATTATACTTTAGAATCAGGGGCGCGTACAGGGGATGGGGGCGTAGAAGATGCGCCGAAAAAAACAGCCAAAACGCACAAAAGCCGGCGGTCAGATTCTCCGGCCGGAGGGACGGGCGTTTTACAAATTGTCCATCTATTGCTCACATAGACGGGATATACTAACAGCAGATGAAAGGGGTGCGCGCGATGAAAACACTGTACATTGTAACCGGCGCCTACGGCCACCTGGGCAACGTGGTGGTGCGGTTGCTGGCCAAACGGGGCGAGTGGGTGCGGGGGCTGGCCCTGCCGGGCGACCCGGCTGTCTCCCTGCCCGATGGGGTCGAGGTGATCCGCGGCGACGTCTGTTGCCCGGCCAGCCTCCACCCCCTCTTTGAGACCGAGGAGCCCTGCCGCCGGGTGGTGATCCACGCGGCGGGGATCGTGAGCATCGCCTCCAAGTACCAGCAGAAGGTGTGGGACGTCAACGTGGGCGGCACCGCCAACCTGCTGGCTTTCTGCCGCCAGTACGGGGTGGAGAAGATGGTCTATGTCAGCTCGGTCCACGCCATCCCCGAGCGGCCGGAGGGGCAGGTGGTGGTGGAGACCGACCACTTCGACCCCGACTTGGTGGAGGGGCTCTACGCCAAGACCAAGGCGGAGGCCACCGCCCTGGTGCTGGAAGCCGCCAAGGACGGGCTGCCCGCGGTGGTGGTGCAGCCCTCGGGCATCGTGGGGCCCTGGGACTTTGGCCACGGCCACCTGAACGCCCTGGTGGCCGACTGCGCCCGCGGCAAGCTGCTGGCCGGCGTGGAGGGCGGCTATGACTTTGTGGACGTGCGGGACGTGGCCGCCGGGGTGGTCGCCGCCGCCGACAGGGGCCGGGTGGGGGAGTGCTACATCCTCGCCAACCGCTATTTCACCGTGCAGGAGTTTTTGGAGCGCTGCCACCTGGCCACCGGCTGCAAACCCATCCGCCACACCCTGCCCCTCTGGTTTGCCCGGGCCACCGCCCCCCTGTCGGAAATCTACTACAAGATCCGCAAGGCCCCGCCCCTCTACACCCGTTACTCCCTCTACACGCTGGAGACAAACGCCGTCTTCTCCTGGCAGAAGGCAGCCGACGAACTGGGCTACCGCCCCCGCCCCATGGAGGAGACCCTGCGGGACACCGTTCACTTTATGCGGGTACAGGGCCGCTTTTGACAGCCATCCACAAAAGGCCGCCGGTTTTTGACCGGCGGCCTTTTTGCGCGCGTTTTGGCGGGCCCGCAGGCCGGGCAGCGCCGGTTACTCCTCGACCTGGAAGGGCTCGTAGCCGGCGGCGATGAGTTCGGCGTCAAAGTCGGCCCGGGCGCGCTTCATGGCGTCCTCCATGGTGCCCTCGACGATGGTGAAGGGCACGCTGAACATCAGGTTGAGGGGATAGTCGAAGTCCTCGATGGTGCAGCCGTTCTCGTCCACCCACTTGCCCTCTTCGTTCTGGTGCTTGGCGCCGGTGAACCGCTCGACCATGGGGCGGGCGTCGTCCACAAAGGCGTAGCAGCGCTGGCCCAGGGCATAGGCGGCCCCGCACTCGACACAGGTGCCGGAATCGGGCTCCTGCCCGCGGCGGAAGTCGTTGAGGTTGGCGATGATCATGTCCGAGCGGCGGACGTGGTTGATGTCGTGGATGAAGCCGCGCTTCTCCTTCTCCTCGCGGGAGTCGTCCTTGGGGACATAGTCCTTGAACTCGTCGTCCCGGGCGGGGTTGGGGGGATAGATGCCGTCGATGCCGTACTTGTGGCTCAACTCCACATAGTGGGCGCCGATCTCGTCCCCGTTGGGCCAGAACATGTCCGGCCCGGCCAGATAGGCCACCGGGCGGCGGACAACGCCGTTTTTGTCGATAAACAAGTCAAACTCGCCTCCTGTTCCGGAATCATCTCCCCGGCCGCATCCCTTGTGCGCCGGGGGGAGGGAAAGGCCCGCAAAAAGGGCCCGGCAAAACTACTCCTCGACCTGGAAGGGCTCGTAGCCGGCGGCGATGAGTTCGGCGTCAAAGTCGGCCCGGGCGCGCTTCATGGCGTCCTCCATGGTGCCCTCGACAATGGTGAAGGGCACCCCGAACATCAGGTTGAGGGGGGAGTCGAAGTCCTCGATGGTGCAGCCGTTCTCGTCCACCCACTTGCCCTCTTCGTTCTGGTGCTTGGCGCCGGAGAACCGCTCGATCATGGGGCGGGCGTCGTCCACAAAGGCGTAGCAGCGCTGGCCCAGGGCATAGGCGGCCCCGCACTCGACACAGGTGCCGGAATCGGGCTCCTGCCCGCGGCGGAAGTCGTTGAGGTTGGCGATGATCATGTCCGAGCGGCGGACGTGGTTGATGTCGTGGATGAAGATCTTCTTCTCCATCTCCTCCGAGCTGTCGTCCTTGGGCTCGTACTCTTTGAACTCGTCCTCTCTGGCGGGGTCGGGGGGGAAGATGCCGTCGATGCCGTACTTGTGGCTCAATTCCACATAACCGGCGCCGATCTCATCCCCGTTGGGCCAGAACATGTCGGGGCCGGCCAGGTAGGCCACCGGGCGGCGGACAACGCCGTTTTTGTCGATGAACATCTAGCAGCCCTCCTTTTCCATATCCTCTTTGGCCCGGAGCAGGGCGTCGCGGAAGGTCCCCTCCACCATGGTGGCGTGGCCGGAGATCATCAGGTTCAGGGGGCCGCCCTCCAGGGTGAGGCCGTCCTTGTCGCGGCGGCGGCCCTGCTCGTCGAGGTAGGTCTCCTCGGTGAACTTTTCGCCGCAGCTGCGCAGGTCGTCCAGGTAGACATAGATCTTCTTGCCCCAGATATAGCCCACGCCAATTTCAAAGGAGGTGCCAGAATCGGGCTCCCACCCGCGGAAGTTGTTCATGTCGGCCACGATCAGGTCGCAGTTTTTGATGGATTCGATGTTCTTTTCAAAGATCACCTTGGCGGTGTCCTGTTTGGTCTTGCAGCTGCTGAAATCGTAGTCGGCAGCCACCGACGGCTCAAACCCCAGCTCTTCACAGATGGCCTTGTTGGCGGCGAAGATCTCTTCGCTGTTGGGGAAAAAGCACTCTGGCCCGGCAATATACACCTTGGGCTTCTTGTTCATGCTACACACTCCTTCTTCTTTTCCTTCGGTTTCTTGACCCATAAAAGAAATACAAGTTCAGTATACCTGTCCCCTTCTGGCAAAGTAAATGCACGAAAGGGCCAAAGAAAAAGGAAAATTCCCGTCACTTTGATGAAAACGATTTCGCAAGCGTTTGCCGAAAGCGCTTTCTCCCAAACGCACGAACCCCCTGCACCGCTGTATATGCGGCGCAGGGGGTCCATTTTTGCGGGGCGCTCAAATCTAGGGGCGGTCGCTCTCCCGCTCTTTTTTGCGCCCGCGCAGGGCAATGGCGAGGGCGCCGGCGGCCAGGGCCGCCAGGAGGGCCAGGATCAGCAGGCCGTCCAGGGGACAGCCCCGCATCCACCAGAGGACGGCGGCCAAGCCGGCCCCGGCGGAGAAAAACAGCAGGTCACACCACTTCATGTTCTTCCTCCTCTTCTCTGCGCTCCCACACCAGCCGCAGGGCAACATAGCCGCCGGTGATGACGGTGCCCAACAGGGCCAGCCAGTGGACGATGCAACTGCCGGGCGCGTGGCCGGTGTGAGCACCCCCGCCGAAAGGTCCCCGCTCCCCGGTGTAAGGGGCGCCACCCGCCTGGGTGGTCTCCCCCAGCTCCGCCGTCTGGCCGCCGCCATTCGGGCCAAGGGCGTCGCCCCCTTCCCCCTCGCCGGGGGTGGGAGAGGGCGGGGGCGCAGGGGTGTCCCCCTCCTCCTCTTCCACCAGCTGGTACCAGAGGAGGATGGTGGTGGTGTTCCCCTGGGCGTCCGCCGCCCCCCAGCGGATGAGGTAATCCCCCGGGTGCGCGGTGTCGATGGCGGCGATGGGACGGCCCGAGAGGTCGCTCATCTCCACCGGGAAATAGGTGAGGCCGTCGTCGGGCGCCGGCAGGCCGCTGACGATTTGATAGCGCTCCTCCATCAGCTCCCTGGCCTCTTCATCGGAAAGGCTGCCGCCGTAGAGCAGCTCCCGGCCGATGAGGACGGTGACTTTGTCCCGGATGAGGGCGTGGCGCAGCCCCTCCTCGTCGGTCTCGACGACAGGCGGCAGGGGATAGAGGCCCCCCTCCCCGCCGTCGGGGGAGTTGGTGTCGGGCCACCCATCCGGGGCGGGGCGTCCGTTCTCGCCCTGATTGCCGCCGGAGGCGCTGTCGCTGCCGTTTTCCCCCTGGCCGCCGCCGGAGGCGCTGTCGCCGCCATTCTCCCCCTGGCCGCCGCCGGAGGAGTTGTCGCCGCCGTTTTCCCCCTGGCCGCCGCCGGAGGAGTTGTCGCCGCCGTTTTCTCCCTGGCCGCCCGAGCCGCCGCCGGAGCCGCCGTCCGGGTGGTCGGGCACGATCACCACCGGCGGCTGCGCCGCCTCGATGATGCGGTAGGTCAGGTGGATGGTGGTGGTGTTCCCCGCCTCATCGGTCACCGTTTGGGTGATCACACAGCTGCCCACCTCCCCGGTGGGGAAGGACCCGCCCCGCAGGTCGCCGCTCATGGAGACCGGTCCCCGGGAAAGGGTGTCGGCGGGCCAGGGGAGGGAGGAGGTGATCTGGTAGCGCTGTGCCAGCCAGGCCTCTGCCTTCTCCCCCGTCAACAGCCCCCCAAAGGAGGGGTTGGGGCGGACATACTCCACCACCTCGTCGCAGATGTCCCGGTGCAGGCGGTTGGGGTCTGTCTCGTCGGGTTTGAGGGTGCCGTCGGGCAGCTCGTCCGGGAGAGGGGGGAACCCGTTCCCCTCCCCGCCGCCGGGGGTCACCACCGGCGGCTCGATGCCGCTGTCGTAGACAAAGTGGTAGGTCAGATGGATGGTGGTGGTGTTTCCCGCCCGGTCGGTGGCGGTGCGCTCCACCAGATAGGTGCCCTGGCGGGCGGTGTCCATGGTGTCGGTGGGCACCCCGCCCTTGGCGATGGTCAGTTCGCCCCAATCCAGGGCGTCGTCCGGCGCGGGCAGGGTGGAGGTGACCTGGTACCGGCGGGCAAAGAGGGCCTCCATCTCCGCCTTTCCGTAGCTGCCGCCGCCAGCGGCCGGGGTGGTGATCAGCTCGGTGATCTCGTCGTAGATGTCCCGGTGCATCTTCCCCTCGTCGTCAACGGAGGGGTCGGGTTGCTCGTCGGGCAGCTGGTCGTTGGGGACATCGGGGTGATAGCCCGGCTCCCCCTCGCCCGAGGGGGTGGGGCCGCCCACGTCGGGGGAGCCGCCGCGGAGGATATAGAGGAAGCACTCCTTGGGCAGGGCGGCGTTGCCGTCGTCGTCCACCCCCTTGAGGGAGAAGGTCAGCTTGTAGCTGCCCGCCGGCAGCTCCACCGCCACCGGCTGGGTGGAGCGGCTGCCGCTCTGCACCGGGAAGGAGGAGGCGGTGAGGCCCAGGCGCTCCAACTTCCAGCTGATTTGGTCGTCCGGCAGCTGCACCCGATTTTGCGACTGCCCGCTCAAATCGGTGTACGGGGGCAGGGCGTTGTGGGCAGCCGGGGTCTTGACCCCGTTTGTGGAGAGGTGGGTGATGGGGGCGTCGTCCCCCGCGATCATGTCAAAGGCCGTCCGCGGGACCAAGCCGCTGGGCAGCTTCTCCCCGTAAAAGACGAGGCTGTCGTCGGCCACGATGACAGGGGCCACGTCGGTGCGGGTGACGGTGAGCACCTTGTCGTCCGGCGTGACGTTGCCGGCCGCGTCCACCGCCCGGAACTGGTAGGTGCCCAGGGCGTTGCAGTCGTTTAGCGCCTGGTAGTCGCGGGAGGAGGCGCCGGTGTCCCCCGGCTTGGCCCCGCCCGGGGTCAGGGTATAGGTGGTCATGTCCTCCCAACTTGTGGCGCCGGGGCGCTTGACCTGGATCTTCCAGACGCCCGACACCCTGTCCTGCGCTCGCAGGGCCAGGGTGGAGCGGTCGGTGAGGGCCAGGGTGGGGGCGGTTTTGTCGATCCCCAAGCTCTCGCTCATGATGCCGGTGGTCCCCCACTTGGATGCAAAGCGGCTGCCGTCCTGCTGAGCGTAGAAGCTGGTGGTGGTCTTGCCCTCTTGGGTGAAGGTCTTGCCCATCCTGTCGGCGAGAACGCCGTCGAAGTAGGCCAGGTCGTAGTCGTTTGTCTGGATGTTCAAATCCACATTGCTGGTGTACCAGCCGTTGCTGCCCGCGGTGCCGGTAAGGGTGTAGTTGACATCGCCGGGAAAGACGCCGCCCTTCACCATGTCGGGGCCGATGTCGTGCAGGATATACGCCGACCGGTAGCTGCCAAAGGGGTCGTCCTCCACTTTGAGCCCCAGCTTGAACTGGGTCTCGGGGTCGCCGGTGACCTTGATTTTAAAGGTGGCGGAGATCTCGTCGTTGCCCACAAAGTTGAGGGCAATCTTCTTGGTCCCGCTGATTTGGGTGGTCTCGAACCCCTCGCTGACAAAGCCCGCCTGGTCGCCGAGGGAGAGGAAGGCGGGGATGGTCTCGCCGGCGGCGGCCAAATCGCCGTTTTTGAGGGTGACCCGGACCACCGCCTCCTGCCCCCGGCCGATGCCGCCGGTGATGACCCGGGTCTGATCCTTGGGGTCGAGATACTCCACCTTTACAAATTCGGGGGCAAAGTGGTCGTAGCCGATGGAGTTGAGTGTGACGCTCGACTGACTCTTGCTGAGAACGCTATCCACCTTGCTCTTTCGGGTAAAGTTCCAGTTCGACAGCAAGATGCTGAGACGCTGATTGGTGTCGAGTCCCAGCGGCGGGTACCCGTCCGCAGATTTGTTTTGATTGCTGGAAGATATTGTTTCCCCCGCAAACTGGGCGGACATGACTTGACTTTGGGCGTCCCAGGCGAGGACACTGCTTTTATTGCTGCCATATGCGTTCTCCCCACCGTTGTGCCAGGCATACCCACTCGCTACGCCCGGTCCGGTGGTGCCGTAGTTCAAATCGCCGCCTACGGCAGTAATGCCAAGGCCTGACCAAATTCCATTGAACTTGACATCGTGAGTGGAAACCAGCGCCAAAAGCCGTGTTGCGCCAGTTTGATCCTCCAGCAGGTAGAAAAGGTTATTCGCATCCAGCCTGTCGCTGTCCAAAGCGGCCATCGGTGAGATGGAATAGGAGATGCCCATCTTCCAACTGGCTGTCAGCGGAACTCTCCACTTTGAAGTGATATTGCCAGAGCACCCTTTGCCGGAAGTCTTTTCCCCATAGTTTCCCTGGTAGTCCTGGTCATAGGCATTCCTTGTACCGGAAATAAAGTCGAACGTTCCTCCTACCGGTGACAGGGTACTACCGGACACTCTAAATGTCTGCGCCATTTTATCCATGCTGATGTTTTGGTGAAAGCCCTGCACCAGCACGTCGCTGGTCTCTTTCGCCAGCCCCTCCGCCAGCCCCGTCGTCGGGAGGGCGGAGGCGGCAAGGCAGATTGCCAGCGCCGTGGCCGCCGCCCTGCGCGCCCCTTGCCGCCAGCCTCTGTATTCCCGTTTCATCTCATTACACGCTCCCTTTTTTGCAGCTTGATTCTCAATAAGAAGGCCGGAAACGGGGAAAAGGGGTCAATTTTTTCAAAATCTCTACAAAAAATTTTTCCAGTGCGCCGTTTAGCCAACCTTGTGGTATACTGGATAGCAGATTTTGTCGAAAAAAGAGAGAAAGGGAATCATGCCAGTGGCCAAACAGGACCACCGCTCTCTGGGGGAGCTGGCGCGCCGTGCCGCCGAGGGGGACAAGGCGGCCTTTGATGCGCTCTATCGCGCCACCGCGGAGGCGCAGTACTTTCAGGCGGTTGCCCTGTTGCGGGACGAACACCTGGCCATGGACGCGGTGCAGGAGAGCTACCTGGCCCTGCACCACGCCCTGCCGGGCATCGAAAAGCCGCAGGCGGTGGTGGCCTACCTCAACCGCTGCGCCTTTCAGTGCTGCCGGCGGCTGTTGCGAAAGGAGGAGCAGGCGGTCCCGGTGGAGGAGGAGACTCTGGACCGCCTGCCCCAGCGCGCCAGCACGGAGGAGTTGGGCCGGCGGGAGGCTGCCCTCGCCCTGCAGCAGGAGTTGGCGCGGCTGCCGGAGGAGCAGCGGCTGATCGTCATCCGCCACTACTACCAGGGAGAGCGGTTCGCCGACATCGCCGCCGAGATGGGGATGTCCCTCTCCACCGTCAAGCGCCAACTGCGGCAGGCCAAAAGCCGGCTGCGCCGGGGGTTGGGGCAGCTGGCGGTGGTGCCGCTGGGGGTGGCCCTGCCGCGCCAGTTGCAGAAGGCCGCCCACACCCTGGGCAGCCGGGCATCCTTGCCCCCCGCCCCGGTTCGGGGGCAGGTGTCGGTTTGGGCCGTGGGGGCCAGCGCCACCCTCACCGCCGCCGCTGCCCTGCTGGCCGCCCAGATGCTGGCGGCCCCGACCCTCACCGCCGGCGTGCCGGGAGAGGCGTCCGTGCGCACGGCGGTGTTGGAGGCGGCGGTCCGCGGCCGCCCGGTGGACGGGGTGCTGGTCGAGGGCCCAGGGGGCGAGACCGCCTGGATGGCGGAGCCGGAAGGCGGGCGCTATACCCTCCCGGTGGGGGAGAACGGGCGCTACACCCTCACGGCCTTTGCCGGTGAGAGGGCGGTCTGCTCGGCGGCGGTGACGGTGGGCTGCATCGACCGGGAGGGGCCGGTCCCCCGCAGCGCCGCCCTGCAGGAGGGGCGCTTGTCGGTGACCCCGGAGGAGGACCCGGCAGGGCTCTCGGAAGAGGACTGCTACCTCTGCCAGGGGGAGGCGCGCTATCCCCTGCGGCTACAGGGAGAACGGCTGGTGTTGGAAGAGGCTCTGCCCAGTGGTGACTACCTGCTGGTGCTCACCGACAAGTTGGGCAACCGGTCCGAGACCCCCCTGTCCCTCGCTTCGTCCCCGGTGGAGCGGTAGAATCAAAAACCAGCCGGGCGGAAGAATGACTCCTCCGCCCAGCTGGTTTTTGATTTCTGCGGGAGACCCGCTAGATTTTGGTGATGTCCACCACCTCGATGCCCTCGACGGTGCGGCCGCTGGCCAGCATCTTAGAGAGGACGTCGGCGGTGTCGATGGCGGTGAGACAGGGGATCTGCCGCTCCACCGCCTTGCGGCGGATGCGCACCCCGTCGCGCTCGGGGGTGCGACCCTTGGCCGAGGTGGAGATGACGTAGTCGATCTTGCCGCTCTCCAGCAGGTCCAGCACGTCGGGCGAGCCCTCGCCGATCTTCTTCACGGCGGTGGTGGGGACCATGTTCTTGTTCAGCCGCAGGGCGGTGCCGCCGGTGGCGTAGAGGTCAAAGCCCATCTGGCTGAAGCGGTCGGCGATGGGCACCACCTCGTGCTTGTCCTGGTCGCGCACGGTGATGAGCACCCCGCCGTGGTGCTTGAACTGGTAACCGGCGGCGCAGAGCCCCTTGAAGAGGGCCTCCTCGTAGGTCTTTGCCACCCCCAGCACCTCGCCGGTGGACTTCATCTCGGGGCCGAGCTGGGTGTCCACGTCATGCAGCTTTTCAAAGCTGAAGACCGGCACCTTGACGGCCACAAAGTCCTTTTCGGGGAAGAGGCCGGTGCCGTACCCCATCTCCGCCAGGGACTCGCCCAGCATGCAGCGGGTGGCCAGGTCGACCATGGGGACCCCGGTGACCTTGCTGATGTAGGGGACGGTGCGGGAGGAGCGGGGGTTCACCTCGATGACATAGACCTGCCCCTCGTGCACCACGTACTGGATGTTCATCAGCCCCACCACCCCGAGCTCCCGCGCCAGGCGGCCGGTGTAGTCGACGATGGTCTCCTTGATGGAGGGGGAGAGGGTCTGGCTGGGGTAGACCGAGATGGAGTCGCCCGAGTGGACGCCCGCCCGCTCCACGTGCTGCATGATGCCGGGGATCAGGTAGTCCCTGCCGTCGCAGATGGCGTCCACCTCGGTCTCGGTCCCCATGAGGTACTTGTCGATGAGGACCGGGTTCTCCAGCTCGTGGGCGGTGATGATGCGCATGTACTCCACCACGTCGGCCTCGGAGTGGGCGATGATCATGTTCTGCCCGCCGAGCACGTAGGAGGGGCGCAGCAGCACCGGGTAGCCCAGCTCCCCGGCGGCCGCCACCGCCTCTTCGGTGGTGAAGACGGTGTGCCCCTGGGGCCGGGGGATGCCGCAGCGCTCCAACAGGGCGTCAAAGCGCTCTCTGTCCTCGGCCTCGTCGATGGCGTCGGGGGAGGTGCCGAGGATGGGGACCCCCATCTCCTTGAGGGATTTGGTCAGCTTGATGGCGGTCTGCCCGCCGAACTGCACCACCACCCCGTCGGGCTTCTCGGTCTGCAGCAGGGCCTTCACGTACTCGGGGTTGAGGGGGTCGAAGTAGAGCCGGTCGCCGGTGTCGAAGTCGGTGGAGACCGTCTCGGGGTTGTTGTTGGCGATGATGGCCTCGTACCCCTTCTCCTTCAGGGCCCAGGCGCAGTGGACGCAGCAGTAGTCAAACTCGATCCCCTGGCCGATGCGGATGGGCCCCGAGCCGAAGACCACCACCTTCTTCTTGCCGCTCTGCTCCCGGGCGATGTGCTCGGCGGCCTCGTTCTCGTCGCCGTAGGAGGAGTAGAAGTAGGGGGTCTCGGCGGTGAACTCGGCGGCGCAGGTGTCCACCATCTGGTAGCCGGGGAGCCACTGCTCCGGCAGCTCTTTGCCGGAGAGGCGGGCGATGGTCGCGTCCAAAAAGCCCAGCTTCTTGGCGCGGCGGTAGCTCTCGGCGTCCAGCTGGCCGGCCTTCAGGGCCAGCTCCATCCGGGCCAGGTTTGCAAACTTGGCCAAAAACCACTTGTCGATCTTGGTGATGTCAAAAATCTGGTCGAAGGAGATCCCCCGCTTGATGGCCTCGTAGACCACGAAGAGGCGCTCGTCGTCGGTGACCGAGAGGAGGCGGACGATCTCCTCGTCGCTCTGCTCCTCCAGCTGGGGGAGGGTGAGGGTCTCCATCCCCAACTCGATGGAGACCACCGCCTTCATCATGGCCTGCTCAAAGCTGCGGGCGATGGCCATCACCTCGCCGGTGGCCTTCATCTGGGTGCCCAGGGTCTTTTCGGCGTAGACGAACTTGTCAAAGGGCCAGCGGGGGAACTTGACCACGCAGTAGTCCAGGGTGGGCTCAAAGCAGGCGCAGGTCTTGCCGGTGACGGCGTTGGGGATCTCGTCCAGGCTGTAGCCGATGGCGATTTTGGCCGCCACCTTGGCGATGGGGTAGCCGGTGGCCTTGGAGGCCAGGGCGGAGGAGCGGGAGACCCGGGGGTTGACCTCGATGACCGCGTACTCAAAACTGTTGGGGTAGAGGGCGTACTGGACGTTACAGCCCCCCTCGATGCCCAGGGTGGAGATGATGTTGATGGCCGAGGAGCGCAGCATCTGGTACTCTTTGTCGGTCAGGGTCTGGGAGGGGGCGACCACCACGCTGTCGCCGGTGTGGACCCCCACCGGGTCGATGTTCTCCATGTTGCAGACGGTGATGACGTTGCCCTTGCCGTCGCGCACCACCTCGTACTCGATCTCCTTCCAGCCGGAGATGCACTTCTCGATGAGCACCTGGGTGATGGGGGAGAGGCGCAGGCCGTTCCCGGCGATCTCCCGCAGCTCCTCCTCGTTCTGGGCAATGCCGCCGCCCGAGCCGCCCAGGGTGTAGGCGGGGCGGACGATGACTGGGTAGCCGATCTCGGCGGCAAAGGCCAGGGACCCCTCGACGGTGGTCTCCACCTGGGAGGGGATGCAGGGCTCGCCGATAGAGAGCATGGTGTCCTTGAAGGCCTGCCGGTCCTCGGCCTTTTTGATGGTCTCGGGGTTGGCGCCCAGCAGCTTGACGCCCTCCTCCTCCAAAAAGCCCTCTTCGGCCAGCTCCATGGCCAGGTTGAGCCCGGTCTGCCCCCCCAGGGTGGGGAGGATGGAGTCGGGCCGCTCCTTGCGGATGATCTTCTTGATGATCTCGGGGCGCAGGGGCTCGATGTAGATCTTGTCGGCCATGGCCTTGTCGGTCATGATGGTGGCCGGATTGGAGTTGACCAAAATCACCTCCAGCCCCTCCTCCTTGAGGGCCCGGCAGGCCTGGGTGCCGGCATAGTCAAACTCGGCCGCCTGGCCGATGACGATGGGGCCGGAGCCGATGACTAAAACCCGCTTGATGTCGCTTCTCTTTGGCATGGCTTATCTGTCCCCTTTCGCGTCTTTGATGCGGTCGATGAATTCATCGAAGAGATAGGCGGTGTCCTTGGGCCCGGCGCTGGCCTCGGGGTGAAACTGCACGGTGAAGCAGTTGTAGCGCTCGTAGCGGATGCCCTCCACCGTGCCGTCGTTGGCGTTGACGTGGCTGATGCGCCCCAGGTTGGTGTCAAAGCTGTCCCCCTCCACGGCGTAGCCGTGGTTTTGGGAGGTGATGAAGGTGCGGTCCAGATCCCGGTCCTTGACCGGCTGGTTGGAGCCGCGGTGGCCGTATTTCAGCTTGCAGGTGGCGGCGCCGGTGGCCAGGGCGGTGAGCTGGTGGCCCAGGCAGATGCCGAAGATGGGCACCCCCGAGGGCAGCAGCTTGGCGATCTCGGCGATGATGGCGGTGTTCTCTGCCGGGTCGCCGGGGCCGTTGGAGAGCATGATGCCGTCGGGCCGCAGGGCCAAGATCTCCTCGGCCGAGGTGTGGCCGGGCACCACGGTCACGCGGCAGCCCCGGTTTTGCAGGGAGCGGACGATGTTGCGCTTGTAGCCGTAATCGCAGAGGACCACGTGGTAGTCCCCCTCGCTCCCCTCGGCCTTGGGGAAGGAGGCGGGCGCGGTGCAGGAGACGGCGGCCACCGCGTCGGCGATGGTGTAGGCGCGGATCTGCTCGAGGAGGGCGTCCTTCTTCGACTCGTCATACTCGGTGGTGATGGCCCCGTTCATCACCCCGGACTCCCGCAGCTTCTTGGTGAGGGCCCGGGTGTCGATGCCGGCGATGGCGATGACGTTTTGCGATTTGAGAAAGGCGTCCAGGTCCATGGCCACCCGGAAGTTGGAGGGGGTCTCGCACCACTCGCTGACAATATAGCCCTTGACCCAGCTGCGGCCCGACTCCATGTCGTCGTTGTTGATGCCGTAGTTGCCGATGAGGGGGTAGGTCTGGGTGACGATCTGCCCGTAGTAGGAGGGGTCGGTGAGCACCTCCTGATAGCCGGTCATGCCGGTGTTGAAGACCGTCTCGCCCACCGTGGTCCCCTCGGCCCCAAAGGAGACGCCGGGGTAGACCGAACCGTCCTGCAGGACCAGCCAGGCCCTCTTGGTTTCATTCTGTTGCATGTGATGCCTCCCTGTATAAAGCAGTGTTTATATTCTTATTCGTATATTATCGGTCGGTGCGGGCCAGGCCGCGGATCTCGCTCACCGCGGCAAATCCGTGGCGCTCTAGGTACCGGTCGATGCCGTCGATGATGTCCAGGCAGATGTCGGGTTTGACGAAGTTGGCGGTCCCCACCTGCACGGCGGTGGCCCCGGCCAGCAGAAATTCCAGGGCGTCGCTGGCGGAGGCGATCCCCCCCAGGCCCACCACCGGGATTTTGACCGCCCCGCAGACCTGATATACCATCCGCAGGGCAATGGGGCGGATGGCCGGGCCGGAGAGGCCGGCAAAGAGGTTGGCAAAGACCGGCTGCCGCCGCTCCACGTCGATGGCCATGGCCTGGAAGGTGTTGACCAGGCTCAGGGCGTCGGCCCCGGCGTCCTCGCAGGCCCGGGCCATCTCGACGATGTTCTCGGCGTTGGGGGAGAGCTTGACCATCAGCGGCTTTTTGCAGACCTTGCGCACCGCCGACACCACCTGATGGGCCGACTGGCACTGGATGCCGAAGGCCATTCCCCCCGCCTTGACGTTGGGGCAGGAGATGTTGAGCTCGAGGATGTCGATGTCCGCCTCGCTCAAGAGGGCGGCCCCGTCCAGATAGCCCTGCAGGTCGCTGCCGCCCAGGTTGGCGATGACCGCGGCCCCGCAGCGGCGCATGAAGGGGAGGTCGTCCCGGAGGAAGGCCTCGACCCCGGGGTTTTGCAGGCCGATGGAGTTGATGACCCCGCTGGGGGTCTCGCAGATGCGCTGCCCCTCGTTGCCGTACTTGCCCCCCATGGTGAGCCCCTTGGAGGAGATGCCCCCCAGCCGGCCCACGTCGAAGAAGGGGGCGAACTCCTGCCCAAAGCCAAAGGTCCCCGAGGCGGCGATGACCGGGTTTTTCAGCTCCACCCCGCAGAGGTCGGTTCGCAGATCGCTCACAGGATCACCTCCTCGGCCCGAAAGACCGGGCCCTCTTTGCAGACGCACTTCGCCCCGTGGGCGGTCTTGCAGGTGCAGCCCAGGCAGGCGCCCACCCCGCAGGCCATGTGCCGCTCCAGGGAGAGCAGGCAGCGGATCCCGGCGTCCAGGCAGGCCCGGCCCAATTTCTCCATCATCACCTGGGGGCCGCAGGTCAGCACCCAGTCGTAGTCGGCCACCGAGAAGAGGTCGGTGACAAACCCCTTCTGCCCCTCGCGGCCGCTGTCGGTGGCCACCGCCACCCGCTGCACCGCGCCCTGCAAGCCCTCCAGTTCGTAGCTCTGGTCGCGAAAGCCGCAGAAGAAATCCACCTGGCAGTTTTGCAGGGATTTGGCGGTGTAGATCATGGGCGCCAGGCCGATGCCGCCGGTGACCACCGCCACCCGGCCGCTGACCTCGCCCACCGGGAAGCCGGTGCCGGCGGGGCCCAGCAGGGAGACCTGTCCCCCCGCCGGCAGCTGGGAGAGGAGGCGGGTGCCCCGCCCCCGCACCTCGTAGAGGAAGGTGACCGTCCCCTCGCCGGCGTCGCTCACGCTGATGGGGCGGGAGAGGAGGGGGTCGTTCCCCTCCCAGCCGCGGACCATGTAGAACTGGCCGGGGGCCGGCTGGGGAGCGCCCCCCAGATCGACCTTCATCTTGTAGACGGTCTCGGTCACCCGGTCGTTTTGCAGGATCTTATTTACCGTATACGCTGCAGGCACTGGCAATCTCCTCTCTGGCGCGGAGGACCTCTTTGCGGGAGGCCTCGGCGAACTGTCTCTCATCCCCGTCCTTCTTGTAGGCCAGCAGCACCCCGCGGGAGGAGTTGACCACCCCGCCGTTGCCCCGGCAGAGATAGCGGGCGATGTCCTCGGCCTTGCCGCCCTGGGCGCCGTAGCCGGGGATCAGGAAGAAGGTGGAGTCCAGGGCGGCGCGGATGGTCTCCGCCTCCAGGGAGGAGGTGCCGCCGATGACCGCCCCCACCGGGGAGTAGCCGTAGGTGCCGATGTAGGGCTTGCCCAGCTCCTGCACCTTTTTGCCGACGATGTCGTAGAGGGGCTCCCCCTCGCTCTGCAGGTACTGAAAGTCCTCCCGCCCGGGGTTGGAGGTGCGCACCAGGATGAAGAGGCCCTTGCCGCTTTGCTCCACATAGGGAAGGTAGGGGGTGACACTGTCGAGCCCCATATAGGGGCTGAGGGTGACGAAGTCGGCCTCGAAGTCGCCGGTGAAGTGGGCCTTGGCGTACATCTCGGCAGTCTTGGCGATGTCGCCCCGCTTGACGTCGGCAATGGCGACCAGCTCCCGCTCCCGCAGGTAGGCCAGGGTGTCCTTGTAGGCGCGCAGCCCGTCAAGGCCCAGGGACTCGTAGTAGGCGATCTGCACCTTGAAGCAGCCCGCCACGTCGGCGGTGGCGTCGATGATCTGCCGGTTGAAGGCAAAGACCGCCTCCCCCGGGGTCTGGTACTGTGCGGCCAGCCACTGGGGCACGTAGGAGATGTCGGTGTCCAGCCCGACGCAGATGGGGCCGCGGGCCGCCACCGATTCGTACAGTTTGTCGGCAATACAGATGTTCACAGCAGGTTCCTCCTTGTTTTACAGTCCGTTGTATTTTATCTGTTTATTTCAATTTGTCATTCCCCGTCCCGGGTGTAGGTGATCCTTCCCGCCTTGACGGTGCACTCCACCCGGCCGGTGAAGGTCTTGCCGTCAAAGGGGGTGTTTTTGGATTTGCTGTGCAGCTTGGCCGCCTTGACCCGATAGTGGGCCGCCTCGTCCACCAGGGCCAGGTCCCCGTCAAAACCAGGGCGCAGCAGGCCCTTGTTCATCCCCAACAGCTGGGCGGGGGCTTGGCTCATCATCCGGGAGAGCGCCTCCAGCGGCAGCCCGTTTTCCCGGCAGAGAACGGTATGGCAGACCGAAAAAGCGGTCTCCAGCCCCACCATCCCCGGCGACCCGGCGGCCTTGTCCGCCTCGGTGTGGGGGGCGTGGTCGGTGGCGATGGCGTCCACCTCCCCTTTCAGGCAGGCCTGGATGAGGGCCTCCACATCGGCCCCCTGGCGGATGGGAGGGTTGACCCGGTAGCCGCTGTCTTTGAAATAGAGGTGGTGGGGGGCCACCTCGCAGGTCACCCAGACCCCGGCGCCCTTGGCGGCGGCAATGGCGGCCATGGCCTCCCGGGTGCTGACGTGGCACAGGTGCAGGTGGGCGCCGGTGTGGGCGGCGAGGGCGATGTCCCGCACGGTTGCCAGGTTCTCCGCCAGCCGGTAGTCGTAGGGGGAGATCTCCATCTCCTCGGCGTGGGAGAGGACGGCCATCCCCTTTTCCTGGGCAATGCGCATGGCCCGCTCCATCACCGCGGCGCGGGCGACCCCCCGGCCGTCCTCGCTGATGCAGCGCACCTCGTCAGTGAGGGTCTTCAGGTGCTCGGTGGTCTCGCCGTCAAAGTGCTCGGTGACGCTGACGCACTGGTGCAGGTCCACCAGCCCGACGGCCCGGGCCCGCTCCACCGCGTAGCGGACCCCCTCCATGGAGGAGCAGACCGGGTCGGTGTTGGCCATGCAGTTGACGGCGGTGTATCCCCCGGCGGCGGCGGCCTGGCTGCCGGTGGCGATGTCCTCCTTCTGGGTGTAGCCCGGGTCGCGGAAGTGGCAGTGCAGGTCCACAAAGGCGGGCAGCACCGTCTTCCCCCCCGCGTCCAGCACCGGGCAGCCGGCGGGGACGGCCAGCTCCCGGCCGACAGCCTCGATCAGGCCGTCGCGGATGTAGAGGTCGGCGCGCAGCCGCCCGTTCGCGTCGCAGAGGACGCCGTTTTTCACCAGCAGGTCCATCGGTCTCTCCTCTCTCAATCGGCCAGTTGGTCGCAGTACCAGCAGCGCAGCCGGCCGCCCTCCTCCACAAAGCGGGGGGGCTGGGTGGGCTCGGCACAGGCCACGCACTTGGGGTTTTGACAGCGGTGGCCGGGGTGGTCCCCCGCCGGGGTGCGGGTGGGTTCCAGGTGGTTGCGGGCCCCGGTGACCGGGTGGCCGTCGGTGACCCCCAGCACCTTGCAGAGAAGGGCCATCCGGGCGAACATCCCGTACTGGGCCTGCTTGAAGTACCAGGCGCGGGGGTCGGCGTCCACCTCGGTGGCGATCTCGCTTACCCGCGGCAGGGGGTGCAGGACGATGGTGTCGGCCCCCGCCCCGGCCATCTTGGCCGCGTCGAGGATGTAGCAGTCGCGCAGCCGCTCGTACTCGGCCCGGTCGGCAAAGCGCTCCCCCTGCACCCGGGTCATGTAGAGGACGTCCAGCCGGCCGATGCACTCCTCCATGGTGCGCACCTGGTGGAAAGCCGCCCCCGCCGCCTCCATTTGGGCAATAATATAGTTTGGCAAAGACAGTTCTTCAGGCGAGATGCAGTAGAAGGTGACGCCTTCGTACCGGCACATGGCCTCGATGAGGGAGTGAACTGTTCTGCCAAACTTCAAATCGCCGCAGAGGCCGATGGTCAGATGGTCCAGTCGGCCTTTTGCGGTGCGGATGGTGTAGAGGTCGGTAAGGGTCTGGGTGGGATGCTGGTGCCCGCCGTCCCCGGCGTTGATGACGGGGATGCCGGCGTAAAGGGTGGCCGCCCGGGGCGCCCCCTCTAAAAAGTGCCGCATGGCGATCGCGTCGGCATAGGAGCTGACCATGCGGGCAGTGTCGGCCACCGTCTCCCCCTTGGAGGTGGAGGAGGCCGCCGCGCTCTGCACCCCAAAGACACGGCCGCCCAGGCGGAGCATGGCCGCCTCAAAGCTGAGGCGGGTGCGGGTGCTGGGCTCAAAAAAGAGGGTGGCCAGCAGCTTGCCGTCACAGGCGTGGGCGTAGGCTGCCGGGTCTTTGACGATGTCGTCGGCCAGGGCAAAGAGCTCGTCCAACTCCCGGGGGGAGAAGTCGGACGGGGAGATGAGGTTTCTTCCTGCAAGCATGGGCATTTCCTTTCTGCGCAGCGGCAGGGCCGGAGGTCTTTTGCAAACAAAACCGGCCCTGTCTCAACAAAGGCGGCCGTCACCAGCCGCTCGCGTTCCTGTCGGGCACCCTTTATAAAGGAAAGGCGGCGGACAAAAGAAAAGGAAGAACAAAACCCGGTTTTGTTTTTCCCTCCTGTCCGGCGCAGAGCGCCACATATTAAGTTGTATTTTAGCAAGTCGTGCCCGATTTTGCAACGGTGTGGAAACCTTTTTCCCGGGGAAAATGCGGTAAGGACAACCGCTTTTTTTGTGAAAAGTTCCAGAGTGTTTGCAAATTGTCCGGTTTGGGTTGCGCCCCTCCCCTTTTTCCGATATAGTGTAGACAGCTATTTCCCTTTTTCAGAGAGGGGCATTTTGGCAAGTCAGCGGCTGGCGCGGCTGTTCCCCCAGGGGGACGGATCGCCCGGCCGCTTTTGGGTGGACCGGGGGACCCGGCTGCCCGGGAGAGGAGATTTCCCTGTGAAACTGCAACATCTGTTTGACTCGCACGCCCACTACGAGGACGCCCTGTTCGGCGAGGACCGGCACCGCATCCTCGCCGGCCTGCCCGACCAGGGGGTCGAGTGGGTGCTCAACTGCTGTTCCGACCTGGGGGTGGCCCCGCTGGTGGTGGCGCTGACCGAGCAGTACGACTTTGTCTACGGCTCGGTGGGGGTGCACCCCCACTGGGTGCTGGAGACGCCGGAGGACTATCTGGACCAACTGGAGCGGCTGGCCCGCTCGCCCAAGGTGGTGGCCCTGGGGGAGATGGGGTTTGACTACTTTTTCGACGAGCCCCGGGACCTGCAGGAGCGCATCTTCCGCGGACAGATGGATCTGGCGCAGCAGCTGAAGCTGCCGGTCATCATCCACGACAGGGAGGCCCACGAGGACACCTACCGGGTGTTGGAGGAGTACAGGCTGCCGGGGATCGTCCACCGCTTTTCCGGCAATGTGGAGGGGCTGCGCCGGGTGCTCGACTGGGGGATGTACGTGAGCTTCAACGGCGACATCACCTGGCCGGAGTACAACGAGACCGCCCTCAAGGTGCTGGCCGCCACCCCCATGGAGCGGCTGCTCATTGAGACCGACGCCCCCTACATGCCCCCCAAGGTGCTGGAAGGGCAGCTCTGCGATTCCGCCATGCTGCCCCACATCGTCGAGGTGATCGCCCAGGTCAAGGGGCTCGATCCGCAGGAGGTCTGTGACATCTCCGCCAAAAATGCGCGCGAAATTTATGGTATAAATTAACAAACTGTACACAGGCGGGTATTGTTTTTTTGGGCTGCACATACTATAATGAGTTTAACCTACTGAAGGTGAAAGGGAGGAACGACTATGAAATTCAGCAAGCTGCTCTCGACCTTGGCGGTGCTGGCTTCTGCCGCGGGGGTCATTTACCTGGCATACAAGTTCTTCAAAAAACACTGTGTCTGCTGCTGCGACGACGACGGCTGCGAATACCTGGACGCCTACACCGACGAGTTCGGCGAGGATGACGAGTATGCCGACGAGTGCGGCTGCTGCTGTGGCGAAGAGGACGAGGACTGCTGCTGCGACGAATGCGCCGCCGAAGAGGCCCCGGCCGAGGAGAGCGACGCCCCCGCAGAGGAAGAGGACGAAGAAGAGAAATACTAGTCGAAATGTTTTTGGTCAATACCCGCATTTGGGTGTTGACTTTTTTTTGTCCTGTGATATAATAAATCTTGCACTTGAGAAATAGATATCGCGGAGTGGAGCAGTCTGGTAGCTCGTCGGGCTCATAACCCGAAGGTCGTAGGTTCAAATCCTGCCTCCGCAACCATGTGTTTACACCATCAGCACAGCGCTGGTGGTGTAATTTTTTTGTCGGCAAAAGCCCTCTGCCTCGCCGGTGGGGTTGCTCCCCCAAAAAGCGTCCGCTGCGATCATAGGGCCAAGCGGACCGCCAAGGGCCGAATGGCGTTGGGAAGGGGACGCCGCAAAAGAGCACCCCGCCCGTTTGCAGGCCGCAGGGCAGACGGGTGAAAAAATCTCAGTGCGCCTTCACACGCCCGCCGCCACCAGCCCCCTATGAAGGCGGTTCAATCCCCCGGCTTTGCCGGTGGGGATGGCCGGTCGCCCGGCAAAACCCGCTCTGCAAAACCACCCTCCTCTTCTCTTAAAATATCACGCCATTCTTCCTTTTTCGACAAGTTTCTGCTACACTGTTGAAAAAGGGGGCTTATATGATGAAAAAATTGCTGAGTGGAGCCATCGCCGTATGCCTGATCTGTGCCGCGCTCGTGGGGTGCGGCAAAGGTGGGGAGACCGCCGCCTCGGTCATTGCGGATCTAAAGGAAAAGGGCGTTCCCATCTCCTATTCCATCGTCTATGACGACGCGACCGACTCCAACGGCGAGGGGCCGCACGATTACAAGGAAAAGGGCAACTTTGCCGACAGCCGCCTGGAGACGGCGTACGACGAAAGCGAACCCGAGAGCGGCTCTGTGGAGATCTACAAAAGCGAGGCCGCGGCAAAAGCCCGCGCCGACAAGCTCAACTCTTTCAGCGTCCTAGACCTGCTACAGTACCAAATCGTCAAGGGCAACGTGCTCATCCGCCTGAACAGCGCCTTTACCGAGGAACAGGTGGCGGACTACACCGACGCCATCGGCGGCACCCTGTACCACTCCCCTTCCGCCTCGGTGCACCAAAGCCAATACGCCTACGGAAAATTCTTTGTGGAGCACGCAAAACAGCTCAAAGAGGGGATGACGCTGGCGGAGGCCACCGCCATCATGGGCTTTGCGCCGCGCACCTCCGCCAACACCTCCATCTGGTTTGACGAGGGCAGCAACAGCACCGTAATGGTCATTGTCGAGAGCGGCGTGATCAAGACCATCAACGCCATTTTAGAGGAATAGGGGAAAAGGGAACGGACAGGGCAAAAAGGGCGCACCCAGGTGCGCCCTTTCCAGTGAACAGGGAAATGCGGTCTCCCGCAACATTCCGTCGCCCTCCTTTCGCAAATCCCTTTTATTTTAAGGGGAAAGCTGTATACTAACGGAGAGAGCATTTTAAAACACCCCGATTCGCGGGGGAAGGGTGGCGACGGATGGAGATCATCAGCAGCAAACACGTGGTGGACATCGTCTGCCGGACCCTCGGGCGGGTCGACCGGCGGCTCACCGGCCATGGGGAGCGGGTCGCCGGGCTGGCCCTGCAACTCCTCCTCACCCAAAAGGGGGAGGCACTCTCCCGCAGGGAGATGGATCTGGTGTTGGCGGCCCTCTTTCACGACGTGGGGGCCTACAAGACCGACGAGATCGACGGCCTCCTCTCCTTTGAACGGGAGGGCGGCTGGGACCACGCCGTCTACGGCTACCTCTTTCTCAAAAACCTCTCCCCTTTGGGGGCGGTGGCCGACGCCGTCCTCTACCACCACTGCCCCTACCGGGAGCTGCGGCAGATCGACACCCCCCACCGGATGGGCGCCGCCCTCATCTGCCTGTGCGACCGGGTGGACGTGCTGGTGCAGGCGGGGCGTAAGGCGGAGGTCCCCGCCCTGCTGGCGCGGGAGCGGGGCAATCTCTTTGACCCGCTGTTGGTGGACCTCTTTTTGCGCGCCGACGGCGAGCGGCAGCTTTTGGACCAGGGGGAGGGCGCCCTCTGCGCCCCCCTCTGGGTGGCGGCCTCCCGCCTCTCCTTTGACGAGGGGGAGAAGCGCGCCTTTTTGCAGATGCTCGCCTACTCCATCGACTTTCGCAGCGAGTGCACGGTACTGCACACCATCACCACCGTCAGCGTCAGCCTTGCCATCGCCCGGCTGCTGGGCCTTGATGAGGACACCCGGCAGTGCATCTACTACGGGGCCCTCCTCCACGACCTGGGCAAGGTGTCCACCCCTGTCTCCATCCTGGAAAAGCCGGGGCGGCTCACCGGGGAGGAGATGGCCGTCATGCGGGAACACGCGGCGGTCACCGGCGAGATCCTGGGCGGATTTGTCCGCGACGACATCTACCGCATCGCCATGCGCCACCACGAAAAGCTGGACGGTTCCGGCTACCCGCTGGGGCTGCGGGGGGAGGAGTTGAGCCTGCCCGAACGGGTGGTGGCGGTGGCGGACATCGTCAGCGCCCTGGCCCGGGAGCGCAGCTACAAGGAGGCCTTTGACCGGGAGCGGGTGCTGGCCATCCTGGGGCAGATGCAGGCAGCCGGGGCCATCTGCCCGCGGGTGACCGCCCTCGTCTGCAACCACTACGACCGGCTGATGGAGAGCGCCCGCGCCGGCAGCGCCCCCGTGCTGGCCCTCTACCAGGGGGTACTGCGGGAGTACCGTACCCTCTCGGCTGAAATCCGGGCGGCCAGCCGGTCAGCCACAGGCCCCAGACCCGCCTGAACGCCGCCCTCTTTTTTCCCACCGCGCAAAAAAACACCGCCCCGTCTGGGGCGGTGTTTTTTTGTCGCTATAAAATGGTGTTGACCTGCTCTCCGGCCAGCCATTTTTCGATGTTTTCAAAGACGATCTTGCACCGGGCCTCCATCGACTCGCGGGAGGCAAAGGCCATGTGGGGGGTGACCAGGATGTTTTTGCAGTGCAGCAGGGGGTGGTCGGCGGGCAGGGGAGGCTCCACCTCAAAGACGTCGATCCCCGCGCCGGCGATGGCGCCGCTGTCGAGGGCTTCCGCCAGGGCCTGTGAATCCACCACCGGGCCGCGGGCGGCGTTGAGGAGGAGGGCGCTGGACTTCATCAACCCCAGCTTCTGGGCGTCGATCAAGCCGCGGGAGGAGTCGTTGAGGGGGCAGTGCAGGGAGACGATGTCCGACTCCCGCAGGAGGGTCTCAAGGGAGACATACTCCACGATCCCCTTGGCGTTTTCCTTGGGGCGGGGGGCGTAGGCCAGGATCTTGCAGCCGAAGGCGGCAAACAGCTGGGCAGTGCGCAGGCCGATGGCCCCCGTGCCCACAATGCCGACGGTCTTGCCGCCCAGCTCACTGCCCACCAAGCCGTCTTTGGTGCCGCCGGTCCGGCACCGCTGGGACACTTGGGGCAGGTTGCGCAGCAGGGAGAGGGCCATGCAGACGCAGAGCTCGGCCACCGCCTGGGTGGAGTAGCCGGCGGCGTTGCTCACCGCGATCCCCTTGGCGCGGGCGGCCTCCAAATCCACGTGGTCGACGCCGGTGAAGGCCACGTCGATGAACTTCAACCTGTCGCAGGCGGCGATGACCTCGCCGGGCAGGGGCATGTTGGCCAGCATGACGATGTCGGCGTCCTTGGCCCGCTCGATCATCACCGAGGGGTCGGTGTCCTTGGGGTAGGCGGCAAAGGTATGGCCCGCCTCCACCAGGGGTTTGGCGTAGGCGTTCAGGGTCTCGTCAGAGACGCCCAGGGATTCCAGCAACACAATATTCACAGGGAAAGCACTCCTTTTTTGCAATTTGTATCTATCATACCATCCCTTGCCCAAAAACTGCAAGGGGCGGTGCGCGCCGCCGACCTTTTCAGGCCCGATGGACAGAGGATATCGATTTGGCAAAAAGCAGTTGCTCTTTACTCCTCCCCCCGAAACGCCCGCGCGGCCGCCACCGCCCGGGACCAGCCCTCCAGCCGGCGCGCCCGGCCGGCCTCGTCCATCCCGGGCTCAAAGATGCGGGCCAGCTGCCAGTTGCCGCGGATCTCCTCTTGGCTCTTCCAGTAGCCCACCGCCAGCCCGGCCAGATAGGCGGCCCCCAGGGCGGTGGTCTCGATACAGGCGGGCCGGTGGACCGGCGCGCCGATGATGTCGGACTGAAACTGCATCAAAAAGTCGTTGGCGCAGGCGCCGCCGTCCACCCGCAGGGCCTGCAGTTCCAGCCCAGCGTCCGCCTTCATGGCCCCCAGCACGTCGGTCACCTGGTAGGCGATGGATTCCAATGTGGCGCGGATGAAGTGGTATTTGCTTGACCCCCTGGTGAGCCCGAAGACTGCGCCCCGGGCATAGGGGTCCCAGTGGGGGGCCCCCAGGCCGGTAAAGGCGGGCACCACATAGACCCCGCCGGTGTCGGGCACCTTTTGGGCCATGTACTCGCTGTCCTCGGCCGACTCCACCAACTTCATCTCGTCGCGCAGCCACTGGACCGCCGCGCCCCCCACAAAGATCGAGCCCTCCAGGGCGTAGGTCACCCGGTCTCCCAGCCCCCAGGCGATGGTGGTGATCAGCCCCTGGCTGGAGGAGACCGGCTTCTCCCCGGTGCAGAGGAGGAGAAAGCAGCCGGTGCCGTAGGTGTTTTTGGCCTCGCCCGCCGCAAAGCAGGTCTGCCCGAACAGGGCCGCCTGCTGGTCCCCCGCCGCCCCGGCGATGGGGATCTCCCCGCCGAAGATGGAGGGGTCGGTGAACCCGAACACCCCGCTGGAGGGGCAGACCCGGGGCAGCATGGAACGGGGGATCTGCAGCTTCTCCAAAATCTCGTCGTCCCAGTCCAGGGTGTGGATATTAAAGAGCATGGTGCGGGAGGCGTTGGAGAGGTCGGTCAGGTGGCAGCGCCCCTTGGTCAGGTTGTAGATCAGCCAGCTGTCCACCGTCCCAAAGGCAAGCTGGCCGGCGTCCGCTTTCTGCCGCGCCCCCGGCACCGTGTCGAGGATCCAGCGCACCTTGGTGGCGGAGAAGTAGGCGTCGATGGGCAGCCCGGTCTTGGCGCGAAACCACCCCTCCAACCCCTGGGCCTTCAACTCGTCGCAGAAGGGGGCGGTGCGTCGGCACTGCCAGACAATGGCGTTGTAGACCGGCTCGCCGGTCCGCCGGTCCCAGACCACCGTGGTCTCCCGCTGGTTGGTGATGCCGATGGCGGCCACATCCCGGTGGGTGGCGCCGATTTTGTACATGGCCTCCTGCGCCACCCCGATCTGGGTCGACCAGATCTCCATGGCGTCGTGCTCGACCCAGCCCGCCCGGGGGAAGTGCTGGGTGTACTCCTTCTGCGCCAGGGAGACCATCTTCCCCTCGCGGTCAAACAAAATGCAGCGGGAACTGGTGGTCCCCTGGTCCAGCGCCATGATGTAACGGCTCATTGCCGCCTCTCCCCTTCCTCTGGCCCGGCCCCGCAGGCGGGGGACCGGCGCAGGGCGGCCCTCCCCCCGCCGGGCGCGGGGAAAAGCCGCCGTTTTTTCAAGTATAGCGGCCCCTCTGCGGGGGTGTCAACGGCGGCGCGGCAGTTTTGGCACAAGGCACAAATCCCCCTGGGCAAACCGGGCAAATCGGACACCGCCCCTTCGGCAAATTGCGCGGGGGCGCCGGCGCATACTGGTGGGGAATGGGAGGTGCCTGCAAATGGAAAAGACAGTTGTGATCGCCGGGGGCGGCTGGGGCGGTTGCGCCGCAGCCTGCAGCGCCCGCCGGGCCGGGGCGCGGGCGGTGCTGTTGGAGCGCACCGACATGCTGCTGGGGACCGGGCTGGTGGGGGGGATCATGCAGAACAACGGCCGCCTCGCCGCAGCGCTGGAGATGGAGGCCCTGGGGGCGGGGGAGCTCTTCGCCCTCACCGACCGCTGCGCCCGGCACCGGAACGTCTCCTTTCCCAGCCACGCCCACGCCACCCTCTATGATGTGGGGCTGGTTCCGGGAGAGGTGCTCCGGCACCTGCGCTCCCTGGGGGTGGAGGTGGTCTTTCAGGCCCGGGTGAGCGGGGTCGAACGGGAGGGGGACTGCCTGCAGGCGGTGCTCTGCAGCGACGGCCGACGCTTCCCCGCCGACGCCTTTGTCGACGCCACCGGCACCGCCGGGCCGATGGCCAACTGCCAGCGCTACGGAAACGGCTGTGCCATGTGCGTCCTGCGCTGCCCCAGCTTCGGGGGACGGGTCAGCCTCACCGGCCTCTGCGGGGTGGCCGAATGGGTGGGGGAGAAGGCGGGCGGCGGGCCCGGCGCCATGAGCGGTTCCTGCAAGTTGCACAAGGGCTCCCTCAGCCGGGCGCTGCAGGAGAAGCTGGAGCGGGACGGGGTGGCTGTGATCCCCCTGCCCCCGCCGCTGCGGGAGGACCACCTCGCCCAAAAGGCCTGCCAGCAGTATGCGCAGGCCAGCTACCGCGACAACCTCGTCCTGCTGGACACCGGCCACGCCAAGCTGATGACCCCTACCTTCCCCCTGGAAAAGCTGCGGCAAGTGCCGGGGTTTGAAAACGCCCGCTACGAGGACCCCTACGCCGGGGGGAAGGGGAACTCCCTCCGCTTTTTCGCTATGGCCCCCCGGGACGACGCCCTGCGGGTGGAGGGGGTGGAGAACCTCTACTGTGCCGGCGAAAAGGCTGGTCTGTTGGTGGGGCACACCGAGGCCATCGTCACTGGCACCCTGGCGGGGCACAACGCTGCCCGCCAGTTGGCGGGCCGGCCGCCGCTGGTCCTCCCCCGCGCCCTGGCGGTGGGGGAGGCGATTGCCTATGTGAGAGAGCAGATGGCCACCGGTGAGGGCCGGCGGAAGAAATACACCTTTTCCGGCTCGGTCCTCTGGGAGCGGCTGGGGCAGCTGGGCCTCGGCTCGGTGGACTGTGGAGAGATCGCCGAGCGGGTCGCGCGCACCGGTTTGACCGGCGTCTTTGCAGAATAGAATATTCCTATTTGTATAATCACAATAAAATACAACAAAAGGGCCGGAAGGAACATTCCTTTCGGCCCTTTTGCGCGGTCGTTTCCGCCAATCAATCTATTCGCAGCGGGGCAAGACCCGCACCCGAACGACCCCTTCGATGGCCCGGATCGCCCCCTCTACCGGCTCCGGCAGCTCGTCGGCCAGGTCCAGCATGGTGTAGGCGTATTCGCCGCGGGACTTGTTGACCAGGTTTTCGATGTTCAGCCCCGCCCCGCTGAGGGCGCTGGAGATCTGGGTGATCATGGCGGGGATGTTTCTGTGGATGACGCAGACCCGCACCCGGCCCGAGCGGGCCATCCGGCAGGTGGGCAGGTTGACCGCGTTTTTGATGTTCCCGTTTTCCAGGTAGTCCATCAGCTCCCGGGCGGCCATCACCGCACAGTTGTCCTCGCTCTCGGGGGTGGAGGCGCCCAGGTGGGGGAGGACGACGACCCCCTCGACCCCCAGCAGTTCCTCCTGGGCAAAGTCGGTCACGTAGCAGGCGACCTTTCCCCCCTCGACGGCCGCGAGGAGGGCCGGGGTCTCCACCAGTTCGCCCCGGGCGAAGTTGAGCAGCCGCACCCCGTCCTTCATCTGCGCCAGGGCGGCGGCGTCGACCATCCCCTTGGTGTCGGCGGTGTAGGGGACGTGCAGGGTGATGTAGTCGCTTTTTTGGTAGACCTCCTCCAGGCTGGCGGCGTGGGCGATCTGGCGGGAGACCTTCCAGGCGGCCTCCACCGACATGTAGGGGTCGTAGCCGATGACCTCCATCCCCAGGTGGCGGGCGGTGTTGGCCACCTGGATGCCGATGGCCCCCATCCCGATGACGCCCAGGGTCTTGCCGCCCAGTTCGGGGCCGATAAAGGCCTTCTTTCCGGCCTCCACCCGCTTCTGCAGATCCGTCTCCCCCTTGAGCCCCTGCACCCAGGCGAGGGCGGCGGGGATCTTGCGGGAGGCCAGCAGCAGGGCGCAGAGGACCATCTCCTTCACCGCGCCGGCATTGGCGCCGGGGGTGTTGAAGACGGCGATCCCCCGGCGGCTGCACTCCTCCACTGGGATGTTGTTCACCCCCGCGCCGGCCCGGCCGATGGCGGCCAGGCAGGGGTCAAAGGGGTACTGATGCAGGTCTGCCGAGCGGCAGAGCAGGGCGTCGGGCCGCTCGGCGCCGTCGTCCAGGACAAAGTGGGCGGGGTCAAAGGCGCGAAGGCCCGCGGGGCTGATTTGGTTGAGGGTTTTTACAGTATACATCAATATGCGCTTCCTCTCTCATCTGTCTGATTTTGGGGTGCTGTGTTTGCCGCACCGGCGACCGGCGCGGCGGGGTGAGGTGGGGTGCTGTCGGGGGACAAAAAGGGGGCGCTTCGCCCTGCGGCCAAGCACCCCCTGCCAAATTTAGCGGTGATCCGACTCAAACGCCTGCATAAACGCCACCAACTTTTTCACGCCCTCAATCGGCATGGCGTTGTAGATGGAGGCCCGCATCCCGCCCACCGAGCGGTGTCCCTTGAGGTTGACCAGCCCGGCCTGCTCCGCCTCCTTTACAAAGGCGGCGTCCAGCGCCGGGTCGCCGGTGACAAAGGGCACGTTCATCAGGGAGCGGTCCTCCCCCTGTACAGTGGGAGAGAAGAGGCGGCTCTGGTCGAGGTAGTCGTAGAGCAGCTCCGCCTTCTCGCGGTTTCGCTGCGCCATCTGCTCCAGGCCGCCCATGGGGCCCTGCAGCCAGTCGAGGACCAGCTTACAGATGTAGATGGCGTAGGTGGGCGGGGTGTTGTACATGGAACCCGCCCCGGCGTGGGTCTTGTAGTCAAACATGATGGGGGTCTTTTCCATGGCGTGGCCGATCAAGTCCTCCCGGATGATGACCACCGTCAGGCCGGCGGGGCCCATGTTCTTCTGGGCGCCGGCGTAGATGAGGCCGAATCGGGAGATGTCCACCGGCTCGCTGAGGATGGAGGAGGACATGTCCGCCACCAGCGGCACGCTGCCGGACACCGGCAGGGTGCGGGGGGAAAAGGTGGTGCCGTAGATGGTGTTGTTGTAACAGATGTGCAGGTAGTCGGCCGCCGGGTCGAGCTGGGCGGGGTCCACCTGGGGGATATAGCTGTAGGTTCGGTCCTCTGAGCTGGCCACCACCCGGCACTCGCCGTAGACGCGGCCCTGCTGCCAGGCTTTTTTGGCCCACTGGCCGGTGATGACATAGTCGGCCTTGCCTGAACGGGTGAGCAGGTTTAGGGGCACCATGGCGAACTGGCTGGACGCGCCCCCCTGCAAAAACAGGACCCTGTACCCCTCGGGGATGGAGAGCGCGCGGCGCAGAGAGGCCTCGCAGTCGCCGATGATCTGCTCAAAGGCACTTGATCGGTGGGACATCTCCATAACTGACTGGCCGGAAGACCCGTAACAGAGCATCTCTGAAGAAGCCCGCTCCAATACCCATTCGGGCAGCATAGACGGGCCTGCGCTGAAGTTGTACACGCGGTTGGTTGCCATTGATGTCCCTCCTAAAAAAGTGATGGAGTGCGCGGCTCCGCCCGCTCCCGACGGGGCGGGGATGGCGGGGCCGGCCCTCTGTCCCGGGCGGTCTTTCCGCCCGGGGGTTGTTCCCTATTATACGGTGGGCCGATTCCACCGTCCATCCGCTTTCTCCCTAAAAAAGCCCTCACATTTCGCCCGCATTCCAGACAATTCGTTCACAGTTTGTGCAAATCCGTCCTTCACAGGCGGACTTTTCCGTTTGGCCCCCATCTCTGTCCACAACAAAAAGACAGCCCCCCGAGGGAGGGCTGTCTTTTTTCCGGATGGTTGGTCTTTTTTGTCACGGCGTCCGCCACAGCCGCATCACCGCTTCGCCCCCGGTGTCCCGCTCGCCCGTGGACACAAAGCCAAAGGACTCGTACAGGGCGAGGGCCTGCCGGTTGTCGTCAAATAGGCTGAGGTAGATGCTGTCGCACCGGTACTCCGCAAAGAGCCGCTCCAACAGCAACCCCAAAAAGGCGCGACCGTAGCCCCTGCCCTGGTAGGTGCGGTCGATGAGCAGCCGGTCCAGCCAGACCCGCCGGTGGTTGCGGAAGCGGCCGTACATGGCAAAGCCCACCACCTGCCCGCCGTCGCAGAGGGCCACCGGCCGCCAGGTGGGCTCCTCCGCCGCCTCTGCCAGGCACTGGGCGGTGGTCTCGATAACCCCCTCCTGCCCGGGGGCCACCCGCAGGGCGAGCACCGCGGGCAGGCATTCTGCCGTGACCGGCCGGATCGCCAGCGCCCCTCCGCCGGCCCCTTCTCTCCCCGGCCTCACAGCGCAAAGGCCCCGCAGATGCGGTCGGCCGCTTCCTCGGGGGAGAGGGCGGTGTTGTCCAGCCGCAGGTAGTGCGGCCAGTCGATCTCCCCCGGCAGGGAGTTCAGCCGGTGCGCCCCCTCCAACTGGCAAAACAGGGCCTCCGACTGCCGGAGATCGCGCTTGGAGGGCTTGTGGAGCAGCCGGTTCTCGCTGCGGTTCCGCACCAGCCGCACCGCCCGGTCCGCCGCCAGCTCCACCAGGTAGACCGGTGCGCCCCGCCCTTCAAACAGCGCCCGCACCCGCTCGATATAGGCCCGGTCCTCGGGGGCGTCAAAGGCCCACATATAGGTGAAGATCAGCCCGGCAGCGTCGGTCTGGGAGAAGGCGTCGAACACCCGCCAGCGGAACTGGTCGCTCAAGGGGCCCCAGATGTCGGGCCGGTCGGGGAAGATGTGGAGCAGCGGCTCCAAGCTCTCGTGGTTGTGAAAGAGGCGCAGGCCGGTGCGCCGCTCCAGGGCCTGGCCCACCGTCATCTTTCCCACCGCGTGGGGGCCCGTCAAAATCACCAGCTTCACCGCTACACCTCCCGGCAGGGGGCCCATTCCCAGCTGCCCTCCATGGCCGAGTCCAGCCTCGCCCCGCAAAACTGGCAGTTGCCCCCGTGGACGGCGGGGATGGGGCCGCCGCAGCGGGGGCAGACCTCCGGCGTCTCCCCCTGTCCAAAGCCCGGGGCCTGGTAGCGGTAGTCCACCTCAAACTTGCGCTCCCGCTGGCCGTCCTTCACCCCGCACTGAAAGGTGATGACCCGCCGCTCCGCCCGCCGGTCGTAGCCGCTGATGACCGTCTTGCGGACGGTGCCGCCGGGGCAGGCGCGCCGCACCGCCCCCTCGGCCAATTCCTTGGCGCGGGAGATGTTGAAGCCGGTGAAATCCCGCTGGATCTGCGGGCCGTAGATGCTGTCGCCATTTTGCAGGGAGCGGGGCTCGGGGGGGAGTTCGCCCTCCTGCCCCACCGCCGCGCGGATGACGTCGGCAGCCAGACCGACCGCCGAGTGGCGCACCCCCCACCAGAGCCGCTGCAGCCCCTTCACCGCCGCAAAAAGCAAGATGGCAACCGCCACCAGGGCCAGTAAGACCCAACCCCATCCGGGCATCGCCGCACACTCCTCTCCCGCGCCCAAGCCTCTGCGGCCGGGCGCGCAGGCGGCGCCATGCCGCCCGCTCTTTTCTCTATGATACCACAGCCGGCCGCCCTTCGGGAAGGGTCAGCGGCCGCCAAAGACCCGTTTTTCCAGGGCGCGCACCGCCCGCTCCCCCGTCAGGCCGTCGGGGGGCCAGAAGGGGGCGGAGGCGGGCGATCCCAGCCGGCGGGCGATCTCGGCCAGGGCCGGGCCGTAGCCCGCCGCCGGACTGTGCAGCCAGACCCAGCGCTCCCCCGGCTCCCCGCTGGGATAGCCATCCGCCCTCACCTCGCCGTCCGCCCCCTGCCGGACGGCCTCGGCCTGCTTTTCGGGCAGGAGGGCGAGCCAGCCCAGCACCGCCCCCTCGCCCCTCGCCCCGCCGGGGGAGAAGCGGTAGTGCCGGTGGGGGAGGGCGCGGGTCGCCCGGCGCAGCGCCTCCTCCCCCGGCCGCAAGCTGGGGCCATAGCTGATTTGCAGCCCCTCCCGGTCGAGAAAGTAGCAAAACCCGGCGGCCCCGACCCCGTCCAGGAGGGAGCGGGCGGCCCGCTCCCCCTCCGGCGTGAGGGGGGCCGACCACAGAACATCGTCCCCCGTCTGTGTGCAGACCACCGCGCCGCCCAGCACGGCCAGGGGGGCGGTGAGGGGGACCCCCGCCAACCGGCCCAGCGCCACCGAGGGGGAGAGGGCAGTGCAGACGGCCAAGGGGGTCCCCCTCTCGCAGAGCCGGGTCAGCCGCACCCGCACCGCGGGGGAGAGCGCCCCTCCCGGCGCCAACTGCCCTTCCAGGTCGGCCGCCAACAGGCAATCGCCGCCCCGGCGGGGCAGGCGGATGCCGCCCACCGCCAGCGCCACCAGAATGCCGATGAGGGTGTCCACAATTCGGTTGAAGGCGAAGAGATAGGGGTTTTCATCCCCGCCGTGGCTGACGGTGACGCTCATAAACACCACGCAGGAGAGATAGGCGGACCCCGGCTTTTTGAGGACCACCGTCAGGGAGAGCAGGGGGATGAGACAGGCCGCCACCAGGGCGTACCACCCCAGGGCGGGGATGGACGGGAACCAACTGCGCTCCGCCGCCAGCACCAGCATCCCCGCCAGGCCGCCCAGAAAGGTGGCCACCGTTCGCTCCCGGGCCTTTTGGGTGCTGCTCTGCCAGCTGGGCTGCAGGCAGAGCACCGCCGCAATGGCCGAGTAAAAGGGGATCCCCCCGCCCCGAAAGGCGTCGATCGCAAAACAGAGAAAGACCGCCACCGCGGTCTTGACCATCCGCATCCCCACCCGGGGCGGGGCCAGCCGTTCACGCACGGTACCAGCCCTTGAGGACACAGCTGTCCAGCAGGTGCCCCTCCATCGCCCGGTAGAGTTCGCCATAGAGAAAGCCCTGTTCCAGGGGGAGGAGGCAGTCCAGGGCGTAGACGCGCAGTTCGTACTGGTGGGGACAGTCGGGCGGCGCCATGCCGCCGTAGCCGATGCAGTCCTCCAACGGCAGGCTCTCACTGATCCAGCTGTTGACCCCCTGCACAAAGTCGCGGGCGGAGACGCTCTCGTTCTCCTCGAGAAAGTCGCGCTGCAGGTTGGCCGCCGTCCAGTGGATCCAGGAGAAGCCGGGGGTCACCGCAAAGGCGTCCCGGTCCTCCAGCACCAGGGCGTAGCTCTGGGTGCCCTGCGGCGGCTCGCAGATCTGCAGGGGGAGGGAGTAGGTGGGCACCTCCCCCGGGCCAAACTGCTCCCCCCGCTTCCCGAAGCGGTCGGCAATGACCCCCTCCACCACGCCGCTGCTGATCACATACACCGTGCCCACTCCCTTTCCGGCGCTGCCGCGCCCTGTTTTTCCGCCCTCTATTATACCCCGCCGACTCTCAAAAGAGAAGGGGACGGACGGCGGCGAAGCAGAGAGCAGGGCGAGAACGAGGCAGGAGGTCGGAGCGAGGGGAAGACACGGCAGAGACAAAGTGGGGCGAAAGAAAGGCAAAGGGAGGGGAGGACTGGGCGGAGTGAGGAGGGGGAAGAAGGAAGCGGAACAAAGCAAGGGCAGCGTGCGGTGGAGCAGGCCAAAACGGAGTGAGACGAGGGGAGGTGGGGCGAAGGCGAGACAAGAGCAAAGCGAAGGGCAAGGCGGGGCAACGCGGGATGGGCGAAAAAATCGCAGGGGGAGGCGGGAGTGGGGCGGCCGCAGGGCGAGGGCAAAACGCGGCAGGAGGAGGAGACGCCCCGCCGGGCGACCCGGGCCCTCCCCCACCGGCACTACCGCTTCTCCCCCAGCGGGGCGAGGGGGGGGGGGGGGGGGGACGGAGAAAAGGGCGGTGAGGGAAACAAAAAAAGAGGCGCGGCCGGATGGCCGCGCCTCTTGGCAGGCGGAAAACTAATCCTGGAATTTGATGACGGTGTCCAGGGCCAGCTGCAGCATGGTGTTTAGGGTCAGCTCGCGCTCCTCGGGGGTCAGGTTTCCACTGGGGTGGTCGGTGACGGTGAGGATGGTCAGGGCGCGAACGTGCTCGCGGGCGGCGATGGTGTACAGGGCAGCGCCCTCCATCTCGCCGGCCAGAACGCCGTACTCGGTGAAGCGGTCGGACTTCTCGTCGTGCTCGCCGTAGAACATATCGCCGGAGGAGATGTTGCCGACCTTCACGTCGACGCCGGTCTCTTTGGCGGTGTAGTAGGCAGCGCGGATGAGCTCGAAGTCAGCGGTGGGGCAGTAGATGCCCTTGAAGACATGGTGGTTGAAGTCGTTGTCGGTGCAGGCGCCCATCCCCAGGACGACGTCTTTCAGGCCGACATGATCCTGCATGGCGCCGCAGGTGCCCACGCGGATCAGGTTCTTCACGCCATACTCTCTGATCAGCTCGTTGGCATAGATGCTGATGGAGGGAATGCCCATGCCGGTGCCCATGGCGGAGACTTTCTTGCCCTTGTAGGTGCCGGTGAAGCCCCACATACCGCGCACGTCGTTGAATTTGACGGGGTTCTCGAAGAAGGTGTCGGCAATGTACTTCGCTCTTCTGGGATCGCCGGGGAGCAGGATGCTTTCAGCAATATCGCCGGGTTTGGCGCCAATATGTAAACTCATAATCGAATTCCTCCCTTTTTATGTTGTCTTAAAACGCGATAGCGGTGTCGAGGGCGACCTCGAACATATTCTTGAGGCCCTTCTCTTTCTCTTCGTAGGTCAGGTCTCTGTCGATGAACGGGCCATCGCTGACCGACAGCATAGTCAGGGCTCTGCAGCGGTACTTGGCGGCGATGGTGTACAGGGCGGCGCCCTCCATCTCGCCGGCAATCACGCCGTACTTCTTCCACATCTCGGAATCCTCTTTTTTGTTCTCGCCGTAGAACATATCGCTGGACAGGATCAGGCCGGTGTAGGTCTTGATCTCTCTCTCCTTGGCGATCTCGTAGGCCTTGTTGAGCAGCTCAAAATCGGCAGTGGGAGCAAAGTCGCCGTTGAAGATGTGGCGGTTGATGCCGCTGGTGGTGCAGGCGCCGGTGCCCAGGATCAGGTCCATCAACTGCATATCGGGCAGCATGCCGCCGCAGGTGCCGATGCGGATGAGGGTCTTGACGCCGTAGAATTTCATCAGCTCGGTGACATAGATGGAGACCTGGGGCATGCCCATGCCGGTGCCCATGACCGAGACCTTCTCGCCCTTGTAGGTGCCGGTGAAGCCCAGGGCCCCACGGACCTCGTTGAACTGCTCGGCGTTCTCGAGCATGTTTTCGGCGATGTATTTCGCCCGGAGCGGATCGCCAGGCAGAAGAATGCGGGGCGCGATCTCAGCTTTTGGATTGATATGCGGTGTAATCTTCATCTCCATTGATTGTTTTCCTCCCTTTGCGGTTTGTTTTTTCCCAAACGGCAACAAACTCCCGGAGGGGCAGATCCCCCCTGGGCAGCAGACCGTTTACCCGGTGCCGCACCCGTTTTCCGGCCCGCCGGCCCCCGGCTAGCAAGGGGCGCTCTTTTCGGCCCGCAAAGGGCATAAAAGGGGCGGAAAGCCGCGCAAAACGCTTCCACACGACTGTCTGGATTGGTACAACATCCTACTGTGTATGATACAACATTTGCCGGCGTTTGTTAAGAGAAGTTTTGTTTCCATGGGGCGATTTGTGTCTTTCCATAACAATCCCCTTTTAAATTTATGCACTTCTCCTAGAAGATTCAAAAACGCAACCGCATGCACAAATCCTCCCCTCCACTTTTGGCCCTTTTTGCAGAAAAAATTTTCCCTGTGTGGACGGCCGTCCTTTCCCTGAGGGGCAATTTTTGCTATACTTTTTTTAGACACCGGCGCCGCGGCGGAGAGGGGATGGACCCCCGCCCCCGGGGCCCGGGCGAGACGGGCGACCGGCTGACGGCCGGCGCCAGAAGAGAAAGGGAGAATCGTTATGGAGCGCAAAACCGTACTCACCGAACAGGCGCCGGCCCCCATCGGGCCCTATGTGCAGGCCGTCATGACGGGGGAGAGTCTCTACATCTCCGGCCAGCTGGGCATCGACATGCAGACCGGGGAGATGCCCGCCGGGGTGGCCGAACAGGCCGAGTGCTCGCTGAAAAACCTCTGCGCCATCCTCGCCGCCGAGGGGATGAGCACCGCCAACCTGGTCAAGACCACCATCTTTTTGACCGACATGGGCAACTTTGCCGCGGTCAACGAAGTCTACGCCAAGTACTTCGACGGGGCCTTCCCCGCCCGCTCCTGCGTGGCGGTGGCCGCCCTGCCCAAGGGCGGTCTGGTGGAGATCGAAGCCGTCGCCGTGCGCGGCTGATCCCCGCGAAAAAAGGCCCCCGCCTCAAGGCGGGGGCCTTTTCTATTTGTCGCTTTGGCGCCCCCAGTTCCCGATTTTACCGGGAGTGTCAAATCGCTCTCGCAGAAGACCGCCTGAAAGGAAGGGCACAGAAGACGCAAAGGCGGCAGAAAATAGCACCTATATCACCGGTGACAGTGCGCGCCATGCGATAAAATTCCGATGCCCCTCGTGGGCTCCCCCCTGTGCGGCACCCTTTTGGGGCCGGTGCACACCGCCTTTTTCGCCAAAGGGGTTGACCGCGGCGGCGCTAGAGAAAGAGATACCAGCTGCCAAAGAGAATGAGTGTCAGAGCGGCGTCCTGCGTCTGCCCGCTCAGCGCCACCAGCACACAGGCGAGCGCGAGGACGGCCACGGCCAGCGCCCGCACCGGCCTTTTCGCAGGGCACCGGGAGAGCAGGCGGCCGCTCACCCCGCCCAAAAAGTCGGAGACCAGAAGGCCGGGGCGGGCCAGGTACACCCCCCACAGGGGAAAGTGGTACTGCTGCACAAAGGCGGCTGTCAAATCCGGGGAGAGGGCGATGGCCGCAAAGCCCAGCGCCAGGGCGGCCAGGGCGATGGCCACCCCTTTGGCGGGGGACACCGCCTTTGCGGGGGCCCGCCAACAGCTCCCCAGCGCGCAGGCCGAAAACCAGAGCCAGATCGGCCTTGCCAGCAACAGCGCGCTGTGAAAGGACATCAGCGGATTGAGGAGGGGGGTGTTTGCCAGCTCGGTAAACGACCCCAGATACCCCGTCAGTGGGGGGAGGGCGAGGAGGAGCGCCAGCAGGCATTGCCACCGCCACCCCTCTCTCCCCCTGGACACGGCCCGGGAAAAGGCGGAGACGAGGAGGGCGCAGAGGAGGTGCAGCGCCACCCACTTGACGACCTGGCTCCCGGGGAGGACATAGGGACGGAGTGCAAAGACGCCCCCCACCGCCGCCACGGCGACGAGCCACCCCGCCAAGAGGAGGAAAATCCGCCGTGCCAGGTCCCCTTTTCTATTCTGTACAGCACCGTTCATCCCCGTGTCCCCCTTTTCCGCTCTCGATCCGTCGGCAGCCGCCCTACTGCCCCCAGGGGCCCCGCTGCCGGTTTTGCTGGTACTGGCGAAAGGCCCTGCGGCTCTCCCGGTATTTCCAGCGGCTTTTGATGCGGCCCCAGAAGTCCCCTCCGAAAAAGAGGATGAGGTTCAAAAAGGCCATGACGATGGACAGCCGGGTCGACCAACTGCCGCCGATGAGGGCGATGCAGTAGTAGAACGCCCCCAAAAAGCCCAGGTACTTCACCTTGATGGGGAGGAGGAAGAACAGGTTGACCTCGTACTCGGGGTAGACCAGGGCAAAGGCCAGGAAGATGGACATGTTGAGGTAGGCGCTCCACCCCAGGCCGGTGATCATCCCCGAGAGGATGGCCCCCACCGCTCCCACCAGGTAAAAGATGTTGAACTTGAAGCTGCCCCAGCAGGCCTCCAGCCCGTCGCTGAGGACGCAGTAGAAGTAGAGACTCAAGAGGATCCAGACGGTGTTTCCCTGGGGGACGATGAGGAAGCTCACCAGCCGCCAGGCCTGCCCCTGTAAAATCAGCGCCCGGTCAAAGACCAGGTAGCCCGAAAAGCCGACCTGGGGCAGCAGCAGGTCGATGAGAAAGACCACCAGCATCAGCCCGGAAAGGTACCACATCAGCCGGGGGATGCAGAAGCGGCCGGCCTTTCGCTCCAGCTTGTCCAGCCAGTTCATCGCCTGCCCTCCCCCAAAAGCCCCCGCAGGGCCGCGGCCTTGAGGATGGCCGCCTGGGTCTTGCCGTCCACCAGTTCCCCCGAGAGGATCTGCTCCGCCGCCCGGCGCAGGGGGAGTTTCTCCACCTCCAAGAACTCGTCCTCGTCCAGGTTTTGCTGGGTGAAGGAGAGCTCCTCCGCCAGGTAGAGGTGGATCACCTCCGACGTGTAGCCGGGGGAGGGGTAGAAGCGGCCCAAGTCGGTGTAGCGTCCGGCCACCGCCCCCAGCTCCTCCTCCAGTTCCCGCTTGCCGCACTCCAGCGGGTCCTCGCCCGGCTCCAACTTGCCGGCGGGGGACTCCCGCACCACCTCTTTGTAGGGGTAGCGGAACTGCCGCACCAGATAGGTGTTCTCCCCGTCAAAGGGGACCACGCAGACCCCGCCGTGGTGGTAGACCACCTCCCGCCGGGTGCGCTTGCCGTTTTCCAGCACCACCTCGTCGTCGCAGACGGTGATGATGCGGCCGGAAAACACCGTGTTTTGGGCCGCGGTCGTCTCGTTTAATTTCATGGGACAATCCCTCCATCGCGCATCGAGCTCGGCGGCCAGCCGCCCCCCGCCGGGCAAGTTGCGCCCAGAGGGCGCATATACTGCAGGGAGGTGACGTCATGACCGACCTGTTTTACAAGGAATATCCACAGTATACCACAACCATGGCCCGGTTTGCCAGGATCGCCATCCGCTACCCGGCCGCCAAAGTGTTCTCCATCGGCCGCAGTTGGCTGGGGCGGGAAATCTACGCCATCGGGGTGGGCAACCTGCAGAGCGCCACCTGCATTGTGGGCGGCACCCACGCCACCGAGTACTACGGGGTGCTGGGGTGCTTCCGCTTCTGCGAAGAGGTGCTTGAGAGTTTGGAGAGCGGCACCTTCCCCTACGACACCCCCATGGGCAAGGCCATCGGGGAGCGGGGGCTCCTCTTCATCCCCTGCCTCAACCCCGACGGGCTGGAGCTCTGGGTGGGGGGCGTGGACACCGCCGGCCCCCTGCGCACCTTTGTCTTCGCCCACTGCGGCGGGGACTTGAGCCACTGGCAGGCCAACGCCCGGGGGGTGGACCTCAACCACAACTTCGACGCCGGCTTCGACATCGCCCGCCGCCAGGTGGAGCAGACCGGCATCTACCTGCCGGGGCCCACCAAGTACGGCGGCCCCTTCCCCTTTTCCGAGCCGGAGACCCGGGCCCTGGCCGACTTCTGCCGCCTCTACGCCCCGCGGCAGGTGGTGGCCCTGCACAGCCAGGGGGAGGAGATCTACTACCAGTACGGCCCCCGCACCCCCAAACAGAGCGCCCTCGTCGCCCAGATGCTGGCCTCGGTGGGGGGCTACCGGGTGGCCCAGCCGGGGGGGACCGCCTCCCACGCCGGGTTTAAGGACTGGTTTATTCAGGAGACCGGCCGCCCCGGCTACACCCTGGAAGTGGGGCTGGGGGAGAACCCGCTGCCCCTGGAGGGCTTTGAGGGGGCCTATCAAAAATTGGGGCCGATGCTGGCCGTCCTCTCCATCGCCTAGGCGGGCATTTTTGCCCTCTCTCCCTTTGCAAAAACTTCACACATCTGCGGCAAACTGTGCTATGATAGATTCGACCCATTTTGTCTGGGTCCGATTCAATCTGTCATGGCATTTTTGCCGTTGCGGGGAAAAGAAAAAGGCACAGCAACACCCCGCCATACAGGGACGCGCAACAAGGAGGAGACGGGCAATGAACAAAGTCAAAATCACCATCTGCGGCATTGACTACGTGATCGCCGGGAACGAGGACGAGGAGTACGTGCTGAACTTGGCCCGGAAGCTGGACGCCGAGCTGAAGAAGATAATGGCGCAAAACCCCCGCATCTCGGTGATGACCGCCGCGGTGCTGGCGGCGCTGGACCACCTGGACGAGAGCGTCAAGGCCCAGGAGAGCACCGACAACATGCGGCTGCAGATCAAGGACTATTTGGAGGATGCGGCCAAGGCCCGCATCGAGTGCGAGGAGCAGAAGCGGGAGATCGAGCGGCTCAAGCGGGAGATCGCCTCCCTCAAGACCCGGCTGGACATCCAGTGATGGCGCCCATCGAGATCCTCGCCCCCGCCGGGGGGCCCGCCCAGGCCCGGGCGGCCATCCTCAACGGGGCCGACGCCATCTACCTGGGGGCCAAGCAGTTCAGCGCCCGCAGTGGCGCCCAGAACTTTGACGAGGAGGAGCTGGGCCGCACGGTGGACGACTGCCACGGGCGGGGGGTCAAGGTCTACCTGGCCCTGAACACCCTGCTGCGCCAGAGCGAGCTGCCCCAGGCCCTGGAGGTGGTGCGCCAGGCCTACCGGGCGGGGATCGACGCCCTCATCGTGCAGGACCTGGGGCTCGTCTCCCTGGTGCGCCGGGCCTTCCCCGACCTGCCCCTGCACGGCTCCACCCAGATGAGCATCCACTCCCCGGCCGGGGCGCGGCAGTTGGCGCGGCTGGGATTTTCCCGCGCCATCCTGGCGCGGGAACTCTCTTTAAAGGAGATCGCCGCCATCGCCCGGGAGGGGGCGCTGGAGCTGGAGGTCTTTATCCACGGGGCGCTGTGCATGTCGGTTTCGGGCCAGTGCCTGATGAGCGCCGTCATCGGCGGGCGCTCGGGCAACCGGGGGGACTGCGCGGGCACCTGCCGGCTGCCCTTCTGCGCCGTCTCCTCACCGGAGGAGGCGTCCGCCCTCCCCGGAGGGGCCTGCGACCGCTACGATTTGAGCCTGAAGGACCTCTGCGGCATCGACCACCTCCCCCAGCTACAGGCGCTGGGGGTCGCCTCGGTGAAGATCGAGGGGCGGCTCAAGCGGCCGGAGTACGTGGGGCAGGTCACCGCCGCCGTCTGGCGCGCCCGGGCGGGGCAGGGGTATGACAAGGCCCTGCTGCAAGACCTCTTCTCCCGCAGCGGGTTCACCGACGGCTACCTGACCGGCGCCATCGGGCCGCAGATGTTCGGCCACCGGCGAGAGGCCGACGCCAGGGCCAGCCAAAAGGCTCTCTCCCGGCTGGCGGCCGAGCCCCTCTTCCCCCGGCGGGAACGGGGGGACAAGCTGCCCCTGCACGCCCGCTTCACCCTGCGCCGGGGGGAGGGGCTCACCCTGACCGCCCGCTGTGGGGAGGCGCAGGCCCAGGGCTCGATTCCCGCCCAGGAGGCAAAAGCCAAGCCCACCGGGCGGGAGGCCCTGCTGCGCTGCCTGGAAAAGACTGGCGACACCCCCTTTTCCCTGGCCGAGGGCGACTGCCAGGTGGAGGAGGGGCTCTTTGTGCCCGTCTCGGCCTGCAACGCCCTGCGCCGGCAGGTCTACGGGGAGCTGGCCGAGCGCTGCGCCGCACCGGCTCCCGCGCGGCGGGAGTGCCCGGTGGACCTGCCCGCCTGCCGCAGGGGGCGCCCGGCCCGGCGGCAGTTGGCCGCCCGGTTCGAGTCGGTGGAGCAGCTGTTGGCGGCGAGGGAGGCCTGGCCCCTGCTGGACGAGATCCTTCTCCCCCTGCGGGCGCTGGAGGACCGGCGGCTGGCCCCCTTCCTGGACGAGCTGCTGCCCAAACTCACCGGCTGCCTGCCCCGGCTCCTCTTCACCGGCGAGGGGGAGGAGGCCCAGCGGGCCCGCCGCTGGGCGGCCCGGGGCCTGCCCCGGGTCGAGGGGGACAACCTGGCCCACCTGGAACTGCTGCGCGGCTGCGGGCCAGAGGTGACGGCCGGCCCGGGGCTGAGCTGTTTCTCCGGCCCCGCCGCCCTCGCCCTGCAGGGGATGGGGGCCGTGCGGGCGACCCTCTCGCCCGAGGTGCAGGCCGCCGAAATCGCCCAGTTCCCCCAGACGGTCTTTCTGCGGGCCCTGGGTTACGGGCGGCTGCCGGTGATGAACCTGCGGGCCTGCCCCCTGCAAAACCGGGGCGGCTGCGCCGCCTGCCGCCGGACCGGCGGGGTGGTGGACCGCACCGGCCGCCTCTTCCCCCTGCTGTGCCAGGGGGGCTGGTCGCAGCTGCTCAACTGCCTTCCCCTGGACATGGGCGACCGGCGGGACGCCCTGGCCCTGGCCGACAGCGAGCTGCTCTGGTTCACCGTCGAGGCCCCGGGGGAGATCGCCCCCACCATCCGCCGCTACGCTGCCGGACAGCGCAGCACCCCCCAGGGCGGGTACACCCGGGGGCTCTATTTCCGGGCGGTCTAGCGCCCGCCACAAGCGAGGAGAGAAGCCATTGGACAAGTTGCAGATCAAACGGCTGCGGGAGGGGGCAAACCTCCCCCGCCGCGCCACCGAATCCAGCGCCGGGTACGACCTGTGCGCCTGCCTGCCCGAGGAGGGGGAGATCACCCTTGCGCCCGGCCAGGCCCACATCTTCCCCACCGGGATCGCCGTGGGGATGCCCCACGGCCAGATGGTGGGGCTCATCTACGCCCGCAGCGGGCTGGCCGTCCGCCACGGGGTGGTGCCCACCAACTGCGTGGGGGTCATCGACGCCGACTACACCGGCGAGCTGCTGGTCTCGCTGCAAAACACCTTTGACACCCCCTACATCATCCGCCACGGGGACCGCATCGCCCAGCTGGTGCTGACCCCCATCTTCACCCCCCCCATCCAGGAGGTGGAGGAGCTGGCGGCCACCGGCCGGGGCGAAGGGCGCTTCGGCTCCACTGGAAAGCGCTAGGGCGCCGTGAGAGAGGAGAACGGGATGTACGACTGCAAACACCTGCACCTGGTGCTGGCCTCCTCCTCGCCCCGGCGGCAGGAGTACCTGCACCTGATCACCGACGACTTTGCCGTCCGCGTCAGCGGGGCCGACGAGACCCTGCCCCGCCCCATGCCCCCGCAGGAGGCGGTGGCCCACCTGGCCCGCATCAAGGCCCAGACGGTGCTGGACGAGCTGGAGGGCGGCCACACCGTCCTGGGCTGCGACACCCTGGTGGACCTCGACGGCAGGGCCCTGGGCAAACCCCACGGCGAGGAGGAGGCCCGCGCCATGCTGCGCGCCCTCTCGGGGCGGGACCACTGGGTGCACACCGGGGTCTGCCTGCTGCAACAGGGGGAGGACCGCTCGTTTGTGGAGAGCTGCCGGGTGACCTTCCGCCCCCTGGCCGACTGGGAGATCGAGCGGTACCTGGCCACCGGCGAGCCCTTCGACAAGGCCGGGGCCTACGGCATCCAGGGGGCGGCGGCGGCCTTTTGCCGGCGGGTGGAGGGGGATTACTTCACCGTGCTGGGGCTGCCGGTGGCCCACCTCTCCCAGGCGCTGCAGGAGCTGCCCGCGCCAAAATAAGCAGATTTTTGCCCCCGGCCGCTTGCCGGCTGCCCAACCGGGGCATTCTCTCTGGGAAAAAGGGACCGGCAGGGCCAAATTGTTGGAAAATCTTCATAAAATTCAGTTGAGGTTTGCCCGGCCAGCGTTTATAATAGGAAAAGATATGGCCTGCCTGCATTTTGGCAGGGAGAACCAATTTTTTTGACAACATCAGGCGCCCGCCCGCACTCTTCGGCGCGCGCTTTGAAAGGGGTATTTCCATGTTTTCACGCGATATCGGCATCGACCTGGGCACCGCCAACACCCTCGTCTTCATGCGGGGCAAGGGGATCATCATGCGGGAGCCCTCGGTGGTCGCCGTGGACAAAAAGACCGACACTGTCCGCTTCGTCGGACAGGAGGCCAAAGACGTCATCGGCCGGACCCCCGGCTCCATTGTGGCCGTGCGCCCGCTCAAAGACGGCGTCATCGCCGACTTTGACATCACCACCAGCATGCTGCAGATCTTCATCAAAAAGGTCTTTAACGGCAAGATGTTCGCCCGCCCCCGCATCATCATCTGCATCCCCTCCGGCGTCACCGCGGTGGAGCGCCGTGCCGTGCGGGAAGCCGCCCTCAAGGCCGGCGCCAAGCAGGTGTCGGTGATCGAGGAGCCGATGGCGGCCGCCATCGGCGCCGGGCTGCCGGTGGCCGAGGCCATGGGCAGCATGGTGGTGGACATCGGCGGCGGCACCAGCGAGGTGGCCGTCATCTCCCTGGGGGGCATCGTCTCGGCCAAATCCGTCCGGGTGGGCGGGGACGAGTTCGACTCCTCCATCATCAACTACGTCAAGCGGGCCTACAACCTGCTCATCGGCGAGCGCACCGCCGAGATGATCAAAATCGAGATCGGCTCGGCCTCTTCCTACGAGGGGGAGGGCGAGGTGGAGATCAAGGGCCGCGACCTGGCCGACGGGCTGCCCAAGAACATCTCCCTGAGCGCCAAAGAGGTGCGCGAGGCCCTGGCCGCCCCCCTGCAGGAGGTGGTGGACGCCATCAAGACCACCCTGGAAAAGACCCCTCCCGAGCTGGCCTCCGACATCATCGACCACGGCATCACCCTGACCGGCGGCGGCGCGCTGCTGCGGGGGCTGGACGAACTGGTGACCCGGGAGACCGGGATGCCGGTGCACATTGCCGAAAACCCCCTGGACTGCGTGGCCGAGGGGACCGGCAAGGTGCTGGAAAACCTGGATCTGCTCAAAGAAGTGCTGTCCGACGACGGCGACAGCAGCTACTGATTGGGCGCGCCCCCTTTGAGGGAAGGGGCCGCCGCGGATCGGCGATCCGGCAACCCATGTAAACGGATAGGCGGGAAATGGCGGCCAGGGCGACGAGCGCCCGCTGTCGGCCCGCCTATTTTAGACCGTTTTCCACAACCCGTCGGTAGGAGGGAAGGCCATGCGTGACTTCTTCAAGACCACCCGCTTCAAGGTAATCCTCTGCGTTTTGGCCCTTCTGTTGGGCTTTATGATCCAGGCCGCGTACAGCGGCACCCTCAGCTCGGTGGCGAGCAAGGCCATCGGCTTTGTCTCCACCCCCTTTCAGGCCGTCTCCTCTGCGGTGACCGGCTGGTTCGGCGGCTTCTTTGACCGGCTGACCCTGGCCGACGAGCTGCTGGAGGAGAACACCCAGCTCCAGCAGCAGGTGCGCCAGCTGCAGGGGCAGCTGGCCGACCTGGACCGCTACAAGAGCGAGAACGAGACCTACCGGGAGATGCTGCAGATCCAGGAGGAGCACCCCACCTTTGAGATGGAGGCGGCCAGCGTCATCGCCCGGGATTCCAGCAGCCGCTTCTACTCCTTTAAAATCGACCGGGGCAGCGACCAGGGCATTGCCCTGCAGGACCCGGTCATCACCCAGGCGGGGATGGTGGGGATCATCAGCGAGGTGGGGCCCAACTACGCGGTGGTCACCACCCTGCTGGACCCGGCCTTCAAGGTGGGGGCCACCGCCACCGCCAGCCGGGACCCCGGCATGGTAGAGGGGGATGTGGCCCTCGCCCAGGAGGGGAAGACCAAGCTGCGTTACCTGGCCCCCACCTCAGAGGTGAAGGAGGGCGAACTGGTGATGAGCTCGGATCTGGGGGGCACCTATCCGGCCGACCTGCTCATCGGCACCGTGCTGGAGGTGCAGATGGAGTCCTCCGGCATCTCCAAATACGCGGTGGTGCAGCCGGCGGTCGACCCGTCGGAGGTGACCTCGGTGATGGTGGTCAAGGCCTACTGATTCCGCCGCCGGACAAAACCGCCTGCAAGATCACCGATTTGTGAAGGGAAAGGGGGGCGAGAGATGCCCACCAAAAAGGGGAAAGAGCGCTTTCTCAAGTGGCTCTTTTACGCCTTGCTGCTCTTTTTCTGCTACATCGTGCAGACTACGCCGGGGCTGCTGGCCATCGGCTCCATCCAGCCGGTGCTGGTGGTGCCGGTCTGCCTGGCGGTGGCCATCCTCGAAAACGAGCTGGCGGGCGCCATCTTCGGCGCCCTGGCCGGGTTGATGTGGGACCTGTCCGCCTCCCGCATCTCGGGTTTTTTCGGGATCATCCTCTGCGTTCTCTGCGTGGCGGTCAGCTTCTGTTTCCTCTTCTGGATCCGGCAGAACACCGTCAACTTCACCCTCGCCTGTGCCGCCGCCCTGCTGGTGGCGGTGGGGCTGGACTACCTCTTCAACTTCTTGATTTTCTACCAGGGGGGCAGCCTCTACCTGCTGCTGCACACCCTGCTGCCCATGGCCGGGTACACCCTGGTCTACTGCCCGCCCCTCTTCTGGCTGGCACGGCGGATCGCCCGCCGCTACGCCGTGGAGGAGTAAGCCCCGCCTGCCCGCCGGGCGCGCCGAAAAGGAGGGACCTTCCTTGCGAAACCTGCTGAAAAACCGCCTCTTTTACCTGGCCATCCTCATCCTTCTCGTGGGGGGGCTCTTTTCGGTCTCCCTGTTTAAGACCCAGATCGTCAGGGGGGCGGAGTACGCCGAGCTCAACCGCTCCACCTCGGTCTACACCAACACCACCGAGGCGGCGCGGGGGGAGATCGTCGACCGCAACGGCGTGGCTTTGGCGCGCAACCGCATGTGCTTCAACGTGCAGTTCAACCGCCTCTACCTGCCCGCCGACCAGCTCAACGCCACCATCCTCGCCATGATCGAGATCTTGGAGCAAAACGGCGACAGCTGGAACGACACCCTCCCCATCACCCTCGCCGAACCCTTCGCCTTTGCCCCTTACCAGGTGCCCGACGGGGAGGACCAGCCCTCCGACGAAAAGGTGGAAGCCACCATCGCCAAGGTCAAGCGGCAGAACAACCTCAACGTCTACGCCACCGCCGAGAACGTGATGGACAAACTCATCGACACTTACGACCTGCAGGAGTACGACCGGGCCACCGCCCGCAAGATCGCCGGGGTGCGCTACGAGATGGTGGAGCGGGGCTACTCCAACGGCACCCCCTACACCTTTGCCGAAGACGTGTCCATGACCACCGTCACCATGGTGCAGGAGAAAAACGTCACCTACCCCGGGGTGGACATCGTCGAGGACACGGTGCGGGAATACCCCAATGGGACCCTGGCCCCCCACCTGCTGGGCTACATCGGCCCCATCTCCGCCGAGGAGTACACCGAGCTCTCCCAGCAGGGGTACAAGCTCAACGCCACCGTGGGCAAAGACGGCGTTGAAAAGCTCTACGAGTCCTATCTAAAGGGCACCCCGGGCAAGACCCAGGTCTCCCGGGACAAACAGGGCAACATCCTCTCGGCGGAGGAGGTGCAGCAGCCGGTGGCCGGCAACACCGTCCGCCTCACCATCGACGCCCGGCTGCAGGCCACCGTGCAGGAGCTGCTGGACGCCAAAATCAAGGAGATCGCCGCCACCAAGGGGGTGGACAAGGGGCGGGACGCCAACGCCGGCACCGCCGTGGTCATCGACACCCGCACCGGCGAGATCCTGGCGGCCGTCAACTCCCCCACCTACGACGTGAACACCTTTCAAAAAAACTACACCGAACTGCTGGAGGACAGCCGCCGCCCCCTCTACAACCGGGCCTTTAAGGGCACCTACACCCCCGGCTCGGTCTTCAAGCCCGCAGTGGCCCTGGCGGGGCTCAGCGAGGGGACCATCACCCCCTCCTCCACCGTCTACTGCGGCCACGTCTACACCTATTACAGCGACTACCAGCCCCAGTGCCTCGGCACCCACGGGAACATCAGCCTGACGAGGGCGCTGCAGGTCTCCTGCAACATCTACTTTTACGACGTGGCCCGCCGGGTGGGGATCGACCCCATCGGCAAGATCGCCAACCAGTTGGGCCTGGGGGTCAAGACCGGGGTCGAACTGGCCGAATCCTCCGGCCAGATCTCCAGCCCCGACGTCAAATCCCAGCTCAACCCCACCGAGAAGTGGGGCCCAGGCGACGTGATCCAGGCCGGTATCGGCCAGGGCTACACCACCGTCACCCCGCTGCAGCTGGCCAACTACGCCGCCACCATCGCCAACCACGGCACCCACTACACCCCCCATGTAGTCAAGAGCATTGAGCGGCACGACGGCAGCGAAACGGTCTACGAGACCCCCGTTCAGTCCACCAAAGTGGACGTTTCGGAAGAGGACTTTGCCGCCGTTGAGGCCGGGATGGTGGCCGTGGCAAAGGTGGGCAGCGGCCGCTCCGGCTTTGCCAACTACACCTATACGGTGGGCGCCAAGACCGGTACCCCCCAGGTGCCCGGCGGCAGTCCCAACGCCGTGTTCATCTGTTTCGGGCCGGTGGGCGACCCCGAGATCGCCGTCTGCATCATCATCGAGCACGGCGGCGACAGCGTCTATCTGCCCACCCTGGCACGGGACATCATGAACGCCTACTTCTTTCCCCCGGAAGAGGAGAGCGCCGCAGACGGGCAGGAGGGCGCCCCTGCCGCCGACCCCCAGCAGCCCCAGGGCTGACCGGGGAGTCCGGCAGGCGGTCCCCTTTTTTAGGGGGCGCGCAGAAAAATTTGACGGAACCAATTTCGCTATGCTACAATGCTAATAGGGCTTTTCTTGAAAAAATTGGGCAAAAACTATAATTTTATGGCAAAAAGGACAGGGAAGCGATGGGAGAACTGATGCTGGTCACCTCCGGCAAGGGCGGGGTGGGGAAATCCACCGTCTCGTTTTACACCGGGCTGACCCTCGCCCTGCGGGGGCGAAAGGTCCTCATCATCGAGCTGGACACCGGCCTGCGCTCTTTGGACGTGATCGCCGGCATCTCCGAGCAGACGGTCTACCACCTGGGGGACGTGACGGCCGGCCGGGTCAAGCCGAGCGAGGCCATCGTCTCCTCCCCCCTCTGCAAAAACCTGCAGCTTCTCTGCGCCCCCTTCTCCCCGGAGGACCGCATCGAGCCCCACCGGCTGGCCTGGCTCTGCCAGGGGCTGGACCGGTTTTACGACTACACCTTTTTGGACGCGCCCGCAGGCATCGGCTACGGCTTCAAGGTGGGCTGTACCGCCGCCCGCTCGGCGCTGATCGTCGCCACCCCCGACCCCATTTCCGCGCGGGACGGGGGTGTGGTCTGCGACCTGCTGGCGGAGGCCGGCATCACCCGCCGCCTCATCATCAACCGGGTGGACGCCAAGGCCGTGGCGCGGGGCCCCATCTCCGACCTGGACGAGGTCATCGACACTGTGGGGGCCCGGCTGTTGGGGGTGTTGCCCGAGAGCACCGCCCTGCACCTGGCGGCCGTGTCCGGCCGCGCCCTGCCGGAGGGGGAGGCCGCCACCGCCTTTGCGAACATCGCCAGGCGGTTGGAAGGGGAGCAGGTCCCCCTGGCAGTACAGTAGAGAATAAATAGACGGGAGGGTCTACTTTGAACATAGCGCTCATCGCAAACGACTCCAAAAAAGAACTGATGGTTCAGTTCTGTATCGCCTACTGCGGGATCTTGAGCCGCCACGACATCTGTGCCACCGGCACCACCGGCCGCCTGGTGGCAGAGGCCACCGGCCTGCCCATCCAGAAGTATCTGGCCGGGGCCCAGGGGGGCCAGCAGCAGATCGCAGCGCTGGTCGCCTCCAACGAGATCGACCTGGTGCTGTTCTTCCGCGACTCCATCACCCAGCGCAAGAACAGGGAGGGGGACGACAACCTCTTCCGGCTCTGCGACGTGCACAACATCCCGGTCGCCACCAACATGGCCACCGCCGAGGTGCTGATCCACGGCCTGGACCGGGGCGATCTGGACTGGCGCAACATCGTCAACCCCAAATAGGCCTTTCCCCGGCAAGAAACCGCTTTTTTTGCCCCGGGGCCTTGTGCTTTTGCGGGGTTTGGATTATACTGAAAACCGACAGAAAAATGGCTGCGAACAGGAGCAGTAGGCGCGATCACGCCCGCCGAGAGAGTCCCTCCACCGGCTGCAAGGGGGACCGGGCCGCCGCGCTGAACGACGTCCTGGGAGCCGGTTCCCCGCAATCGCCCACGGCGAGAGGGGGGCCCGCTTGACCCCCGTTACCGGGTCTCGAGTGGGAGAGGGCGCACAGAGTACCCCCTCCAACAAGGGTGGCACCGCGAGTACGAACCTCGTCCCTTTGGGGATGGGGTTCTTTTTATGTTTCGTCCGCCCCATCAAACCGCCCGTGAGAAAGGAAGGAAACCAACATGGCAAAACTGATCACCACCGCCCCCCGCGGCACCCAGGACGTGCTGCCACAGGAGAGTTACAAGTGGCACTTCATCGAGGGCAAGCTGATGGACCTGGCCCGCCGCTACGGCTTCTCGGAAGTGCGCACCCCCACCTTTGAGCACACCGGCCTCTTCGACCGGGGGGTGGGCGACACCACCGACATCGTGCAAAAGGAGATGTACACCTTTCAGGACAAGGGGAGCCGCTCCATCACCCTGCGGCCGGAAGGGACCGCCGGGGTCGCCCGCTGCGTGCTGGAACACGGCCTGCTCAACAACCCCCTCCCCCTGAAGCTGAGCTATCTCATCAACTGTTTTCGCTACGAAAAACCCCAGGCGGGCCGCTTCCGCGAGTTCCGCCAGTTCGGGGCCGAGGTGTTCGGCAGCCAGGACCCGGCGGTGGACGCCGAGGTGATCGCCCTGGTGGCCGACATCTTCACCACCCTGGGCATCTCTGACATCGCCCTGGAGCTCAACTCCATCGGCTGTCCCAACTGCCGGCCCGCCTACCACGAAAAACTGCGGGCCTATTTCGCCCAGCACATCGACTCCCTCTGTCCCACCTGCCGGGAGCGGCTGGAGAAAAACCCCCTGCGCATCCTCGACTGCAAAAACGACAGCTGCAAAGAGGTGGCCAAGGGTGCGCCGCTGGGGATCGACAACCTCTGCGGCGAGTGCGCCGACCACTTCGCCTCCCTCAAGGAGCGGCTGACGGCCATGGACATCCCCTTCACCGTCAACCCCCAGATCGTTCGCGGGCTGGACTACTACACCAAGACGGTCTTTGAGTTTGTCTCCACCTCCATCGGCGCCCAGGGCACCGTCTGCGGCGGCGGTCGCTACGACGGCCTGCTGGAGACCCTGGGCGGCCCCTCCACCCCGGCCATCGGCTTTGCGGTGGGGCTGCAGCGGCTGCTGGCGGTGATGGAAAACGACGGCGCCTCCCTGGGCGAGCCCCCCGCCTGCGACATCTTCCTGGCCTCCATCGGCCAGGGCGCCTCGGTGGAGGCGCAGAAACTGGCCCTGCGGCTGCGCCGGGCCGGGCTGCACGCCGAGAGCGACGTGCAGGGCCGCAGCCTGAAGGCGCAGATGAAGTACGCCGACAAGCTGGGCGCCCGCTACACGGTGGTGTTGGGGGACGACGAGGTCAAGACCGGGCAGATCAAACTGAAGCGGATGGACGACGGCCAGGTGGAGGAGACCACCCTGGAGGCCCTGCCCGCCCTGCTGTGTGAAAAATAGGAGGAATTGCTGATGGAGACCATTCACGGCTTTAAGAGGACCAGTTACTGCGGCGAAGTCACCGCCGCCCAGATCGGCCAGCAGGCGAGTGTCTGCGGCTGGGTGCAGAAACAGCGGGACCTGGGCAACCTGATCTTTATCGACCTGCGCGACCGCACCGGCATTGTCCAGTTGGCCTTTGACGACGGCACCGACCGCGCCATCTTTGAAAAGGCCTTCTCCGCCCGGGCGGAATTTGTGCTGGCCGTCACCGGCACCGTGCGGGAGCGGGAGAGCAAGAACCCCGACCTGAAAAACGGCGACATCGAGATCTACGTCACCGAGTTGCGGGTGCTGGCCAAAGCCAAGACCCCGCCCTTTGAAATCAACGACTCCATCAACGTCAAGGACGAGGTGCGGCTGCGCTACCGCTACCTGGACCTGCGCCGCCCCGAGGTGATGGCCCCCCTGCTGGCCCGCCACAAGATCGTCAAGGCCGCGCGGGACTACTTTGACCGCAACGACTTTTTGGAGATCGAGACCCCCATGCTCATCAAATCCACCCCCGAGGGGGCGCGGGACTACCTGGTGCCCAGCCGGGTGCACCCCGGCGCCTTTTACGCCCTGCCCCAGTCCCCTCAGATGTACAAGCAGCTGCTGATGCTCTCGGGCTTTGACCGCTACATGCAGGTGGTCAAGTGCTTCCGGGATGAGGACCTGCGGGCCGACCGGCAGCCCGAGTTCACCCAGATCGATTTGGAGATGTCCTTTGTCGAGGAGGACGACGTCATGTCGGTCAACGAGGGCTTTATGAAGTACGTCTTTCAGGAGATCCTGGGCCGGGACATCCCGACCCCCTTCCTGCGGATGCCCTACCGCGAGGCCATGGAGCGCTTTGGCAGCGACAAGCCCGACACCCGCTTTGGGATGGAGCTGTGCGATTTGGGCGGGGCGCTGAAGGACTGCACCTTCAAGGTCTTCTCCGGCGCGCTGGAGGCCGGCGGCCGGGTGATGGCCATCAACGCCAAGGGCCTCTACGGCGAGCTGAGCCGCAAGCAGATCGACAAGCTGACCGACTTTGTCAAGACCTATCGGGCCAAGGGCCTCGCCTTCACCCGGCTGGGGGAGGACGGCACCGCCAGTTCCAGCTTTGAGAAGTTCCTCACCGAGGAGGAGGTGGCGGCTGTCCGCCAGGCGGCCGATCTGCAGCCCGGGGACGTGCTGCTGGTGGTGGCCGACCAGAGCGAGGAGACGGTGCAGACCGCCCTGGGCGCCCTGCGCTGCGAACTGGCCGAGAAACACGGCCTCATCGACCCCAATCGCTTTGACTTCCTTTGGGTCACCGACTTCCCCCTCTTCGAGTACAGCGAGGAGGAGGACCGCTATGTGGCCAAACACCACCCCTTCACCGCCCCCGCTCTGGAGGACGTGGACAAGATCGAGAGCGACCCCGCCCACGCCCGGGCCCGCGCCTACGACATGGTGCTCAACGGCTGCGAGGTGGGCGGCGGCTCCATCCGCATCTCCGACCCCGCACTGCAGGACCGGATGTTTGCGGCCCTGGGCTTCACCGAGGAGGAGGCGCACCGCCGCTTCGGCTTCCTCATCGACGCCTTCTCCTACGGCGTTCCCCCCCACGGCGGCATGGCCTACGGCCTCGACCGGCTGGTGATGCTGATGCTGGGCAAGTCCTCCATCCGCGACGTCATCGCCTTCCCCAAGGTGCAAAACGCTAGCGAGCTGATGAGCGGCGCCCCCGACGTGGTGGACCCCAGCCAGTTGGAGGAGCTCTCCATCGCTCTGGTGCAGCCCGAATAACTCTCCCCTGCCAACCAAAAAAAGTGTGCCGGATGCCGGCACTCTTTTTTCTCTTTCTTCAATTGGGGCGGGGGAAATCGGCTTCGGAAGGGGCGCACCCCTGCTTTTTGGCGTTTTTGACCCGGTACATCTCCTCGTCCAAGCGCCGCAAAAAATCGCCTGCGCCCATCCCCTCCCTCTCACAGCAGAGGGAGCCGGTGCTGAAGGAGAGCTGCCCGCCCCCTCCGGGCTGGCTGTTGAGGGCGGCCCGGGCCTGCTCCAACCGGCGGAGCAGCCCCTCTGCCCGCTCCTCTCCGTCCCGCCAGACCACGACAAACTCATCGCCCCCGTACCGGGTGGCCACCATCCCCTTGCGCTCGCTCCGGCGGATGACCTCTGCCATCCGCACCAGCATCTGGTCGCCGCACAGGTGCCCGCAGGTGTCGTTGATGGCCTTGAGCCCATCCAGGTCGATCATCACCCCACAGACCTTCCCCGAGCCGGCGCCGTCAAACCAGCGGCCCAGGTATTCGTCCAGCAGTCGCCGGTTGCCCAGGCCGGTGAGGGCGTCGGTGTAGATCAGACTGCCCTGGGAGACCTGGTAGAGCATGAGGGTGGAGAGGGCGTAGGTGCAGATGAGGGAGACGCTCCGAACGGCGATCTGCACCAGTTCCGCGCAGAGGGGGAGGACGGGGAAGAGGAGGAAGGGGAGGAGGGTCTCCCGCTTGACCCAGTTGCGGCTTCTGTAAAGGAGCAGCATCACCGCGGCGATGGAGAGGTAGTTGAGGAGGGTGAAGGCCCACATCGCCGCATAGCCGATGACGATGGTCCCCTCCTCCGAGATGGAGAACATCCACCCGCAAAAGCAGTTGACCAAGACGATGGCCGCATCCGCGGCAAAGAGGGCGGTGTAGAGGGCAGAGTGCCCGTCCGCCGTGCCGGGGAAGAGGGTGTGCAGCACAAAGCGCGCCCAGGTCCAGACGATGGCGGCGTTCACCACAAAGTAGGCACTTTTGACTGCGGCGATGGCAACGCGCGCCCAGGGGCGGCCGTAGAGGGCCAGATAGGCCACGTCCAGTGCCAAAAAGGCCAGCACCAGCAAAACGATCTGGAAGTAAGCGCGGTTTGCCCTGTCGCCCCTCTCCCTCCCCCGCAGGCCAAACAGCAGGATGGAGAGGTTGGCCATGGACAGAACGTCCAGGGCGATGCTGCAGTCGATCCTCACCGGTCTCCCCCCTTTCGCCTCTCTCGGGCGCTTGCCCGAGACCCCTTTATTTTACCATTATACCGCCACTGTCCACCGCCGCGCAATCCACCCCGCCGCCACAGGGATGGTTTTGAAAAATTTTTTTAGCCACCCCCTTGACCTTGCCCCTACGTCATAGGGTATGCTAAAGCCAGACCGGTCAAGACAGAACAGCGACAAGGAGGCAGATACAGGATGGAGGGAGAAACTCTGTGGACGGTGGCCCAGGTGGCCCGACAGGCGGGAATCACGGCGCGCACCCTGCACCACTACGACCGCATCGGCCTGCTGCGCCCCGGCCTGAAGACCGAGGCGGGCTACCGGCTCTACGGACAGGCCGAACGGGAACGGCTGCAGGAGATCCTCTTTTTGCGGGAGCTGGGCTTTCCCCTCGGCGAGATCGCCGCCATTCTGGACCACCCCGCCTATGACCGAAAGGAGGCTATGCGCCGCCAGCGGGAGCTGCTACTGCTCAAGCGGCAGCGGCTGGACGGGCTGCTCGCCCTGCTGGATCGGGCGGTGGAGGGGGATGCCTCCCCCAGTTTGGAGGAATTTTCAATGGACAAAATCGATCGGGCCAAAGAGGCCTATCGCGAGGAAGCACACGCCCGCTGGGGCGATACCGACGCCTACCGGGAGAGCCAGCGGCGCACTGCCGCCTACACCCCCGACGACTGGGCCGTCCTCACAGGGGAGATGGAGGCGATTTTCGCCGCCTTCTCCCAGCTGATGGCAGAGGGCGCCACCCCCGACAGCCCGGAGGCCGCCGCCACGGTGCAGCGCTGGCAGGACTTCATCACCGCGCACTACTACCCCTGTACCGACGAGATACTGGCCAGCCTGGGCGAGATGTACACCGCCGACCCCCGCTTTGCCGAGAGCATGGACAAAGCCGGCGCAGGCACCGCCGCCTTTGTGGCCCGGTGCATTGCCGCCAAGACCCGGTAACTGCCGGATCGCCTAGAATAAGAGAGGGCGCTTCGCCGCTGTGCAAAGCGCCCTCTCTTTCTCCCTTGCTGTCCTTTCGCGAAACGACAGCCGACAGTCCCCGACTGGACCGGGGAGAATAAAGAAATTTTAGAGCCAGGCAGCAGGCGAAGCGAGAAATAAACGGGAATTGAGATTAAAAACTCAAAATTCCTAAAACCATTGAGATTACAAGGCATTTCGCCTGTCCAATGCTCGGTTTTCATGTATTTTCCCTTGTTTTTGCCCTTACGAGCCGAAACAAGGGAAAGTTTTTATGCCCCGCCGACTACCTTGTCCAGCAGCTTTGCGGAAGTACGCTTCGCTTCCCTTGTAGCGTGAGCGTAAATGGACATCGTGGTATTGACATCGGAGTGTCCTAACAGCTCCTGCACATCGGTGGGCTTTGCCCCGCCCGACAGCAGGTTGCTCGTGTAGGTGTGCCGCAGCATATGGAAGTGGAAATCCTCAAGCCCCTCGACCTGTTTCCTCGCCTTCTGGCATACCTGACCGACCGCCCCGGCGCTTTCAAACATCCCGTCCGGCCTGACGCAGACAAAGGATAATTCCTTGTACCCTTCGGGGACTTCCGCCGTCCTCGGCAGGCTGTAAACCTCGTAGTAACTGCGGTCTTTTTCCTTCACTGCGGTATAGTAGTTCAGGTGGTAAAGCTCCCCATACTGGAAACGGTTTTTGTGCTGCTCCACCTTCGCCGCCCGCAGGATTTCCGCCAGCGTGTCGCAGAAGTCCACAGTGCGGACTTTGCTCCGCTTGGTCGTCCCTATTTCGGTCTTGTGCCTTGTGCCGTTGTACCGCATACTGCGGCGTACCGTCAAGTACTGCTCGTCCAGATTGATGTCCTGCCATGTCAGGCCGCAGACCTCGCCAATGCGAAGCCCCGTGTAGTAGGCGATCTGTACGGGCAGCAGCGCAGGGTTTTTCCTGTCTTTCAGAAAGCCGGTCAGCTTCAGGTATTGCCCGTGGGTGATGGTCGGTCGGGAAACCGCCTCGGCTTCCTCCCCGCAGAAGATGTCCGCTTCCTCTTTCCGTCCCCGCAGCCGTACATACTGCATCGGGTTGAAGGTAATCAGCCGCTTCGGGAATACCGCAAAGCGGAACGCCCCTTGCAGCACCGCAGAGAACTGGAGCATATATCCCTTGCTCATTGGGGGAGAGGTCGTCCCGTCCGGGTTTGTGCCGCCGTAGCTCATAAAGTCAATGAACGCCTGCAAATGGTCGGCCGTTACGGTCTTTAGCTTTCGGCTGCCTATCGGGTATTTCTTGATTTTTTTGACCGCCGCCGTGTACGCCATGACCGTCCCGTTGCTCAGGCTGCTGGGCTTTAAATCTTCCTCAATCCACAGATCCAGCATTTCGCCTACGGTGATGTTCTCCGCCTTGCCTACGAACCTTTTGGCTTCGTAATCTTCCATCGCCTTGCGGAGCAGGGCTTCCGTTTCGCTCTTGCTCTCCGTGCCCGCAAACTCCTTCTGCACCTGCCTGCCGCTTTCATCTTCGATATAAAAGCGGTAATACCACTTCCTGCCTTTTTTCCTTACAGAACCTTTTGCCATAGATAAAAATTCTCCTTTCTATCCGTGGCAATCGGGACTGTGACATATGGTGTGCGTAAAATAAGTTGTGTCACTTCAGCCGGTTGGTTTCAACCGGCCTGTTTTTTTGTCAAGGTGCCACGGAATTTTCTTTTTCGGACAGCCGTGCTTCGGCTTCCGCCACTATCCCGAAGAGGTCGCCCATGGATACCTTTGTGCGCCCCTCATCATAGATATGTAAAATCCCGTCAAGAAATCGCTTCATATCTTCGATAGGCTGTTCCATTTCCTTGCGGTATACCCGTTCGGTAATCGCTCCCGAGTCAATCGCATACCGCCTGAGCGATTGCTTCAAGCCTTCGTCTTCTGCCACACAGTCAACCTCTGCCATAGCGTCTGCGAAATAGCAGGTCAGGACTGTGTAGAGGTCAATCAGCTTTCCGAGAAAGGTTGTCATAAGCTGTTGGTGCCCGTCCCCTTTGACGGCGGAAGTAACCGTATCCAGATACTTCCTGATGTGCTCCGTTAGTTCGTTTTCACAGAGTGTCGGGACGGAATACTCTTTTTCTTCCGAAAGGCCGGTCAGCCATTCGGGAGTGGTCAGCAGCGCTTCCGCAAGCCCGTTGATGACCATGCTTCTTGTGGGATTTACCCCGTCTGTTTCATACCGCTGAATGGTGGACTTGTTCACGCCCACACGCCTGCCGAGTTCGGGCATGGAGATTTTCAGTTCGTTTCTCCGTTCCTTGATCCGCAGCCCTACCTCTTTTGCGGTAAGCATTTTCCTTTCATTCAAGGCTTTCACCTCCTAACGAGTACCATCATAGCACAAACGGATTGATTTTGCAACCCTATTTTACGCATTTCTTTATAAAAATTTATTGAATAGGCTTAAAACAAGTTGACAAGCAATGGCAAAATAAGTATAATAACAATGCAGAAGTTGCAAAATGAGTATTTTGGAAGGAGGTCGAGAGAATGAACACAGTCAAAATGGGATTTACCATAGAAGAAGCGGCGGAATGTACGGGTATCGGCAGGAATACCATGCGGAAGCTGGTGGAATGGGGAAAGCTGCCCGTCCTCAAAGTGGGGCGCAAGACCATTATCCGCAGGGACACGCTGAAACGGTTTCTGACCGTCAATCAGGGAAGAAATCTTCTGAAGCCCGATGATGTCCGAAAGGTGGAGTAAACCCGTCCTCAAAGCCCTCGGCGTTTGAGAGCGAAATACACCCCTCGCACAAACCTGCGGTTTGTACTCAGGGTATTTCGCCCCTGCGGGGAGCCTGTATCACAGCTTGCAGGGCTGCCGCCGCCGCTGTGATACAGAGAAAATTGCGGTGCAATTTTCTTTGGCTGCTCCTCCGTCCAATGCCGTCGGGACAGCCGCAGCCGGCAAGCCGGTTGCAAAATGAGAACGCATTTTACCAAACAGAAACGGAGATGATTTATGGCACGCCACAGCTTTATCCAGATGTCAAAGCTGTCCAATGTCAGGGGAAGAATATCGTATATCACAAGCCACGCCAAACAGGAAAACCTCTATGCGGTTTACCGCACCGCAGGCGCAGGCCATTCCTTTTGGAGCAATCTCGCAAGGGAAAGCCAGCAGGAGTTTAAGAGAAGCGGCGCAGAGGGTAAATGTATCGAAGCGAGGGAGCTGATTATCGCCCTGCCCGAAATCTATACGCAATACGAGCCGCAGCAGGTACTCACGGACTTTACAGAGGAGTTCCGCAGGCGGTACGGT
>NZ_WWVY01000042.1:0-1990 GCF_009876955.1 Bittarella massiliensis (ex Durand et al. 2017)
ACCGGTAGTTGTCAGAGCTAAAATATATGTGGTATTTGCCAAACCGTAAATATTAAAAGAAGAACCGCCTTCATTAATGAATTTAACGGGCTGTGTCGTCATGTTGCGTGTGAATGACTGTAGGGTAACTTGTTGTCCATCGGTACCGTAACATGTAACAGCGTAAGATCTATTGGCGGAATTTTTTAACCAATAATGTTGAGGTTTTCCAGGAACACTTTCAGAGTAGTCCCACCGTTGTGTTGCGTGCCCTGTATTATCCCAAGTGGTGATACGGGTGCCATTCACCGGAGAACTTTCAGTCGCGGCATTTAGAAGGTCGTTGTTGGCTTCATTGGAGATAGATATTTTGGTTATATCTACAGCTAAAGATTGATTTTCCGCTGCGAAGACTGGAACTGTCAATAAAGCGACGGCCAAAAGACTGGCAACTAAAGTAATAAGTTTTTTCATCGTAATCTCTCCTTTGGTTTGTACGAATTTTTGCTATTATGGGCTAGAATTGAAACGCTACCCTCCTTTCGTCAAATCAATTGGAGCGATCCATTTTTCTGAACCGTTCCAATAATCTTCCTTTGTGATAAATGCGTATACTGGAAAGTATATGGACGATTCATAAGCGGTACCGTTATCATCAAATAAGGTTACTGTTTGAGGGGCATAGCCTGATAAAACACAGTATTCATTTTTATATGCACCGCATATATTGATGAATTCAGCCTGTCCTCCATTTTCAATAAGTAATAGATTTTCTTTTACCTCTCCGGTTTTTAAATCGATGCCATACTGGTAGTGCTTAGCCAATTTGGAATCTTGTTGTCGGGTATCAGACACTTGAAGGATCATCTTATTGTCTACAAAGTCAAGGATAGTCGTTGTCTCAGATGAAAAAAACGGAATTTCAGAGCATAGTACCAGTTTTTGATTGTTCTTAAGATTGATACAACTTACTTCTGCTTTAGTATTTCCGATTGGTTGAACAAGGTATAGTATATTTCCGTTGAGCGCAGTAACAGGCGCTTTTTCATCGTCAGTAGCAGAATATCTGAAAAATTCTTCTGTCTCCCCGTTTGTAACACAATAGCGGTAATATGCAAATTCTTTTTCTGCCGAATCATAGGACAGGATAATTAAATTATCCTCATATGCGCCAAACAACCAATCGTTTGCGTTGAACGAAAATAGCTCTGCTGCTTCGCCTGTTTGAATATCGATTTGGTACATAAGTTTTTTAGGCTGATATGTAATAGAATCAACTTCCTGCACTGTAATGTAGAGATATTCTTCGTCAGCGGCAATTCCATTAACGATATTTTGGTTGGGTTGAAACTGGAATAACAGATTTCTGTTATTGCCATTCGGTTCGGCTTTCCATATGCCCGTATAGGGAGAATTGTAGGTTTCTAACTGCAAAATGAAGATGTTGTGTCCAGTGCCACCTGTGAATATCAGACAGGAGTCAGAGGCAATCCACGAGGGGCAGTTTTCATCTTTGTGCAGACATTCAGGTCGGTTGCATAGATATGTTCTTGTTTTAGAATCAAAATCTGTGTATATAATATTTGACCCCTTTGTCCCTGATGGTACAATTTCATAAAGTCCCGTTTCTGTTGAAGCTTGGCTGGAAATGCCATAGACACTAGTGATCAACTCTATGTTTCTGTTTGTCAAATGTTCGCTACCCGATACCGCATGTAACGTAAAGTCCTTTGAAGTGGAAGAGGGGGAGTTTCCTTGCCTAAAATCACTACAGGCAGACAACAAAGTAATGACAATAGCTCCAATTGCCCAATATTTGCAAAAGCGCATATTCAGTACCTCTTCATTTGAAATGAGTGAACAAGTATTCTGTGCAAAGATAGCAAACGGCTAGAACAATCAGCAAAAGCATAATTCCGACCGCCTGCGTACTTGCGCCAAAGAGCGCACAGATGTGGAACAACGGGTATGTACTAAGCCACTTCGCATTCGTTAAGCCGGAGACACTGAG
>NZ_WWVY01000043.1:0-5194 GCF_009876955.1 Bittarella massiliensis (ex Durand et al. 2017)
CCATATCAACATGCGATAGGGCACTGCAGCCCGGTCTGTTTCATAACGATTGATTGCGGATTGATTGCTTCCCGCCAGCTTTCCCAATTCCACTTGTGATAGGCCCGCGTCCTTGCGGATAATGCGCAGCCTTGTTCCTACCGTGACCATAGCACACCTCCCAATTTTAATTATACTTATTTTCAGATTATAATCAAGAGGTGTTTGCGATAAAATATTGAGCTAAAATAGTGCCGTCATCGAGCGAAGTTTTACAATTTCGTGCGGCAACAAGCACTTGGATAGCAACTGATTTGTTACTTGAAAGAAAACTTTTCTTCAGCGAAGGATATTCTTTTTTAGATTATAAATCAAATATGTCAGGATAAAAGGAGCATACGGTCAAAATCGGATCGGGAAGCCCCTTTCCTGTAACGGTCACGCCGAGCGTTGCCTCTGGCAAAGCTTCTGGCGTTTGGCTGTTTTTTATATTGAGCCATGCCTCACTTGTTTGCTCCCAAACATCCGAATTTTCAAAACCGTAATCAATAACCGCATAAATTGCCGAATATCCTTTGTACTCACAAAGCTTCAACACTATATTCGCTTCTATTTTTTCTTTTCCTCTACAGACGAACACTTCCTTTTGGGCTGCATACCTCCATAGTTTAGCTTCTTCGTAGAAGTCTTCTTCCATAAGTGCAGCATCTTCAGGAGAACAAATTGTTTCAATCGCTTGGTATGCGTCTGTTCCAGGCAATTCCGAAAGTTGCTCATATTTGTGTTCTTCGCCTGATATATTTTTGCGCGTCGTACATCCTACCAAAAATATCAAGAAAAGGAATGCCCCAAGCAAAAGAAAATGTTTTTTTGGAATCATCATATTCGACACCAGTACGACCTCTAATTTATATGTGTTGCTGTCCTGTATTTTTATATTATAAATGATTCTTACATAAAATGTGCAAATAAGAATTCTGAACAGAGATAACAAGTTATAAGAGCGATGAACAGAACCATAATCCCGATTGCTTGTGTGCTCGCGCTAAAGAGCGCACAGATGTGGAACAACGGGTATGTACTAAGCCACTTCGCATTCGTTAAGCCGGAGACACTGAGCAGCGGCGGCAGAGAAAAAATGAGCAGAGACGCAAACATTGCGCCAAAGGTGTTGCCAATCCGCTGCGAAAGAGCCAGCGTTACACAGGCCATACAACTCACTGCAGCAAGTCTGGAAAAAATCTGGATTGCCACCATTAGAAATAAAGGTATCTCCGGCGCATTGTAATATTCGCTGATACTGTAAACCGGAGCCATCCATGTGCCAAGTCCGTAGTCACGGATAGAGACCCAAAAGCGCGGCAAAAGGCTGAGCGCCGTTATTAAGCCGCATACAGTAAAAGAAAGCAACAGCTTGTACCGCACGGTGGCACGCCGTCCAAGCGGTGTTGTGCCGATGACTTTGATCATCCCCGTCTGCCGCTCCATTGCGAACAACCCGGAAAAACATACTGCACATAGGATAGATGCCCAAAGCGTATCAGGCAAATCCTGCGTGTCATATTGATCGAACAGCTTCAGCCAGCCGGATTCATAGACCATTTCCATACGAGGTTTTTCTTTCAGCATCTGAGCCTTGTAAATAACACGCTGGAATACATTCATTTTCTGCTGCAAACTGGAGTAACCCTGCATCATTGCCTGGTATTCCTGTGAAGTTATCTTTTTCGACATTAACGCAGCATTGAGCTGGTAGATGGGGCGAAATTCTTCTTGCTGCTGCGAGAGCCAATCAACACTTTCCTGTGTCAACGGACCTTCCACATGCTTCATGTAATATTGGTAATAGATCTCGTCCGCGTCGATGTAGCTTTCCGTTGTCACTGCGGTATAGACTTGAAACCCCGCAAATAACAAAAGCAATAATGCTGTGCCCTGCATCACCAACAGCTTGTAGGTTTCCTGATGCATTGGCGTCGTGAATGCGGGGATTTTACGCCTGAAAAGTCTTCTGCCTGTCCGACGTCCCGCTGCAGTAAAATAGTGACGGCTGAAAATAAAGCAGAATGCCAGCGCAAACAATATACCGAACAAAACAGCGGCAACGCACTCCACCAAAAGCAGAGGAATCGGGTGATCAAACCAATACAGATTGCGGTATCCGCCCAGCAGCTCATTGGTGCGCAGTAAACTTATGAGATTGGCGTATTTGATCACATTCAATCTGCTGGTGGCAGGGATAACAGATCGGATGAACAGGTTGAATACAATAAGAGCCAAAGCCCCCAATGCGCCCGTGAAAAGCCTTCTGGCAAACAGCATCGCCAGCATTACCCATATACCGCAGATGAATGCCGCCAGCCATTTCGTGAGAAAAAAACAGAACAGATATTGGCCGACCGTCAGTTTCCATGTGCTGCGCATCAGCTGCGGCACACTTTGAATGGAGCGGTTCAATGGCCCCAGACCATAGAGCCCGCCGCAGTACAGAAGGTTGACGCCATACAGGCAAGCCAGAACAACTGCGAGGCTTGCGCCCAATGCCAGCAGCTTTGCGCCAGCGGTATGCAGCCTGCCCGCCGGAGTAGAACGCACCAGCGCGAGCAGACCGTTGTCCCGCTCGGCCCGGACAAGCACCGTGGCAATGAGCAGCATCGCAAATACGGTTACGACATCCGTAAGTTCAAAATCCAGCGCGGTCATGATGCCTTTTTGCGGATAATACTGAATGGACGTACCGCGCATATCCCTGAACGCTTCATCTGTGACACGGATGTTTTCCATGTCGTATCCGCTTTTGCTCTCCGCGAAAATAGAAATCGAGGAAAGCTGCCGGGCTTTCTGTTCGATGGATGTCAGAAATTCTTCGTATCCGTTTACCTGCTCAAATTCCAGAACGATGGTATTCAGAAAACGGTATTCCTGTGCCAGCGTTTCCCCGTACTTCAGGAACCCGCCTGCTTCATAAATATCATAATACTGTTCAAAATCATCGGCGTAGGTTTCGCGGAGACGTTCGTCTTTTTGACCGTTGTTGTATGCTTCTGTGCGCAGGATGTTATAGATATGGCTCAGTCCCTCTGTGCGGGCCAGCTCTTCATGCAGAAAGTCATCCATCTCCTCCATGCTCATGCCGGAAATCTGCTGTTCCAGCTTTCGATAAGCAGAGGAGGGAACATTGCCCGGCGTATGGCCCGTGCCGAACCACAGCAAAAACAGGTTGGCGCCGAGCAGCACGGAAAACGCCAGAAGAAAAAAACGGCTGTGCCACACCTTGCGCAGCTCAGCGGAAAGCAGGCGTATCATGCTTCGTCCTCCCCGAAAATGGTGAGGTAGACATCTTCCAGTGTGCCACCCGGCGCGTATTTTTCAATAAGTGCGGCAGGAGACGCCTGGTCCACAAGTTGTCCTTCCTTGAGCAGCAGGATTTCACTGGCAACGTGCTCCACATCGCTGACTACGTGTGTGGCAACAATAATGATGCGGTCATGGGCGAGTTGAGCCAATACCTGACGCAGGCGTACACGTTCTTTTGGGTCCAATCCGGCGGTGGGTTCGTCCATGATGAGGATCTGCGGCTCACCCAACAATGCGGCGGCAGCAAGCAGACGCTGTTTCATGCCGCCGGAATAGGCTGCCAGACGTTTTTCCAATTCACTGGAAAGGTGTACCAGCTCTGCGACACGTTGTACTTGTAACGCTGCATCACTCCGGGGAATTTCTTTGAGTGCTGCTATGTACAGCAGGAAACGGCGGCCTGTAAAACTGTCATACAGATTCTGCTGCTGCGGCATATATCCAAGGACGCGCCGAAATTCCCGCCCCATGCGCAGGACATTTTTACCGTTCCACAGTACCTTTCCGCTGGTAGCGTCCAGATTCCCGGTGATGATATTCATCATGGTGCTTTTGCCTGCGCCATTGGGCCCCAAAAGGCCGTAAAGGCCCGGGCCGAGAGTGAAACTCACTCCGGCCAGGGCCTTTTTGGATGTTTTCTTTGTGCGGTATGTTTTCGTGAGATGCTGCAGTTCCAGATGGCATTCTATATTGGGCNTTTTTACCGTTCCACAGTACCTTTCCGCTGGTAGCGTCCAGATTCCCGGTGATGATATTCATCATGGTGCTTTTGCCTGCGCCATTGGGCCCCAAAAGGCCGTAAAGGCCCGGGCCGAGAGTGAAACTCACTCCGGCCAGGGCCTTTTTGGATGTTTTCTTTGTGCGGTATGTTTTCGTGAGATGCTGCAGTTCCAGATGGCATTCTATATTGGGCATAAATAATCCCCCATATGATAGTTGTGCTCGACGCTTACTTTGCTAGATAGATAAATTCGGCTTCGAGTAGCATGATCGGTATGCAAAATACTACCTCTACTTGAAGAACAATAAAAATTGACTTTCCATTGTGAATGATAGCATACAGTAGGTTGACTGACTGCTGTTGGATTATTATGCATGCAATTTGTTAGATCGTTTGCCTATGGCCGTCTTGCTGTTGATTTTACGAAAGCTTTTCTTCAAGAAGTTGTTCGATCATTATATATTCGCCCTTTGATTTCAAATAGTCATCAACGCTGATCATTCCCGGACGGCGATAGGTTATACCATCCACCACTTCCTCAACAGCATCCACCAAAAGTGTATCAGAGAATTGAGCGATGATGTTTATCGGCTTTCGGGTGGCCATGAGATAGTTGGATAATGTTATCTCGATAACCTCTCCGGTTTCGGTATTAACAGCATATTGGGTGTAAAGAAGCTCAATGTTTTTTTGTGCGTCATAGTGTTCTTGATACAATTGATTAATCAATACATAATCATCGATGAAACCGACAATGAAAAANATATTGGGCATAAATAATCCCCCATATGATAGTTGTGCTCGACGCTTACTTTGCTAGATAGATAAATTCGGCTTCGAGTAGCATGATCGGTATGCAAAATACTACCTCTACTTGAAGAACAATAAAAATTGACTTTCCATTGCGAATGATAGCATACGGTAGATTGACTGACTGCTGTTGGATTATTATGCATGCAATTTGTTAGATCGTTTGCCTATGGCCGTCTTGCTGTCGATTTTACGAAAGCTTTTCTTCAAGAAGTTGTTCGATCATTATATATTCGCCCTTTGATTTCAGATAGTCATCAACGCTGATCATTCCCGGACGGCGATAGGTTATACCATCCACCACTTCCTCAACAGCATCCACCAAAA
>NZ_WWVY01000044.1:0-1865 GCF_009876955.1 Bittarella massiliensis (ex Durand et al. 2017)
GCAATCCAATGTTGCACGAGCACCTGTTGTCGGAATTCCCTATTTTCTTGCTTGCTGGAACGGACAACGTGACGCAAGTGGCAATATGATGGTTTTACGCGGAAATGGAATGAATGCAACAATGACAACGAATGTAATGAGTGATAAAGGCGCATGGCAGTATCTCGCTGCACCTCATGGCAACATGTACCTCCGTAATACTGCTAGCCCTCAAGAGGTTGTCAATATTTATCGAGTTCTCCAAGCCGGTATTTACTATGAGTGTAAAGGGTATTGGTATGATCATTCAACGTCCGGTCGTGATCAGCGTATCGCCGTTAATGGCTCACAGGTTTATCTCGCAAACCCATTGGTCAGTGGCACATGGTATTTGCAAGCAGATCGTTCTGCACTGTCGGTTAGTTCCGTGATTTTTTATCAGGACGGAGCCAGAGCACAAGCACAATGGTACTGGGGAGACGCTCGATATAACTAACAGGGATTACGATACGGGAGGCTGCGATGCAGCTTCCCGTATCTAGTGCGTTTAGGAGGTGTCTATGAAACGTGTCATTGCATCTTTTTTATTGATGTCGATTCTACTGTATATTCCGGGCTGTTGGTCATATGATTCGGGCAAATCATCTGCTTCTTCCTTAGAGCAGCCCTCTTTATCGGACAATACAACACACACTGCGCCAATCGTCAATGATTTGGATTACCGTATTGCGGCTAGACCGGATGTTATAACTCGTGGTAGTTCGAGCGACAAAGGCTTCTTTCAAATATTTTCTCATACCGATGGGCATTCTAACCTAATGTTTATTGACTATGCCACGGCGCAGCAGGTTTTTGTGTGTAGCTCCCCCAGTTGCAACCACAAAGATGAAACTTGCTCATCATACATAGAAAGCGATGGGTACACTGTATTTCCAGCGGTGTATGGTAACACTATATTATTAGTATACAACAGTCTGAATCAATGGGGAAATGCGCCTCAAGCTTCTAAAATTGAAAAAATGGATATAAACGGATTGGATCGGAAACTGCTATGCACATTTAGCGGCAATATTTTAATTAATGATGGCGCTGTTGTTGGAGACGGTAGAATTATTTTATGTGCTACTAAATTACTTTCTAATGCGGAAAATATCGGAACGGTTCCTTGTCTTTTATCTATTGATATTGGCACAGGAGAGTGTTCAGACCTTTACCAGGTTAAAACAGGAAATGGCGAAATGCAAAAATCCTTATTTATACGAGGAGTATCCGAATCTGGATTTATTTTAAAGACAATCACCATCAATGAATACGAGGAATCCGATGATGCCGGTATTGCCATGCAAAATATGCAAAACGCTACAGTTCATCGCGTTTTTGAGCTTTCTTTCGATGGGCAACGTGAGAAAGAACTTCTCAGATATACAGGCTCGACGTGTTTTGAAGAGTATAGCGGTCGTGAATTAGTCTATTTGAGCTTTGATAAAAACACTTGTTCTTTATATAAAATTAATAGTGTGACAGGGCAAAAAGAAATAATCATTAAGGATTTTGATACTGTACCCAGCATACGTAAAACAGAAGTCCCTCTTACATCTGAAAATTTTTTCATTGTCGGTTTCATCGATGATTATGTATTGATTAATCAATTGTATCAAGAACACTATGACGCACAAAAAAACATTGAGCTTCTTTACACCCAATATGCTGTTAATACCGAAACCGGAGAGGTTATCGAGATAACATTATCCAACTATCTCATGGCCACCCGAAAGCCGATAAACATCATCGCTCAATTCTCTGATACACTTTTGGTGGATGCTGTTGAGGAAGTGGTGGATGGTATAACCTATCGCCGTCCGGGAATGATCAGCGTTGATGACTAT
>NZ_WWVY01000045.1:0-1843 GCF_009876955.1 Bittarella massiliensis (ex Durand et al. 2017)
AATAATGATGGAGGTGTAAGATTTGTCTACTCAAGCAAAAATTGAGAAAATGCTCAAAAAGTCCGAAGTAATTCTGGCTGCAGGCGGCGAAAAACGCGTTGCAAAACAACACGAAGCCGGCAAAATGACTGCACGTGAAAGAATTGCTGCACTCCTCGACGAAGGATCCTTTGTTGAATTGGATCGTTTCGTAAAACATCGTTGCACAAACTTCGGCCAAGAGAAGAAAGAACTTCCTGGCGAAGGTGTAACTACTGGTTACGGCACCATCGATGGCCGTCTGGTTTATGTATTCGCACAAGATTTCACTGTAGAAGGTGGTTCTTTAGGCGAAATGCATGCTGCTAAAATCGTAAAAGTACAACGCCTGTCCCTGAAAATGGGTGCTCCGCTTGTTGGCCTGAACGATTCCGGCGGTGCTCGTATCCAAGAAGCAATTGACGCTTTGGCTGGTTACGGAAAAATCTTCTTTGAAAACACTATTGCATCCGGCGTAGTTCCTCAGATCTCCGCTATCATGGGTCCTTCTGCTGGCGGCGCTGTATACAGCCCGGCACTGACTGACTTCATTTACATGGTAAAGAACACTTCTAAAATGTTCATTACCGGCCCCGCAGTAGTAAAATCTGTTACTGGTGAAGACGTAACCCAAGAACAACTGGGTGGCGCTATGACCCACAACAGCACTTCCGGCGTTGCACATTTTGCTGCAGAAAACGACGAAGACTGCTTGCAACAGATCCGTTACCTGCTGAGCTTCCTGCCTTCCAACAACATGGAATGCGCTCCTATCGTAGAAACCGGTGACGACCCGATGCGTATTGATGACTCCTTGAATACATTGCTTCCGGATAACTCCAACCAAGCATATGATATGAAAGACGTAATCAAATCCATCGTAGACAACGGTGAATTCTATGAATCCCAACAATATTGGGCAACCAATATTATCACTTGCTTTGCACGTATGGATGGTCAAACCGTAGGTATCATTGCAAACCAACCTAAAGTAATGGCTGGCTGCCTGGATATCAACGCATCCGACAAATCCTCTCGTTTTATTCGCTTCTGCGATGCTTTCAACATTCCTTTGCTGAACTTGGTAGACGTACCTGGCTTCCTGCCTGGCTGTAACCAAGAATACGGCGGTATTATCCGTCACGGCGCAAAAATGCTGTATGCATATTCCGAAGCAACTGTACCTAAAATTACTGTAGTAACCCGTAAAGCATACGGTGGTTCCTACCTGGCAATGTGTTCCCAAGATTTGGGCGCAGACCAAGTAATTGCATGGCCGACTGCAGAAATCGCAGTAATGGGACCTGCAGGTGCAGCTAACATCATCTTCAAAAATGATCCTGATGTAAAAGCAAAAACGGAAGAATATATCGATAACTTTGCAACTCCGTACCAAGCAGCAATGCGCGGCATGGTAGACATCGTAATCGAGCCGAAAAACACCCGTCCCACCATCATCAACGCTTTGCAAATGTTGCAGTCCAAACGTGAAACTCGCCCGGCAAAACGCCATGGCAATATTCCTTTGTAATTTGCAGCTTGCAGTATAGTGCTTAATTAATTAAGAAGAATGAGGTGAAATAATGGGTCCTGTAACTACTAATCCTTGGTTGATTTCTATCATCAATATGACCATAGTTTTTGGCGTATTGGCAGCCTTGGGTGTTTTGATGAAAATCATCCAATTGGTAGATCCAACGCAAAAAAAAACTGAGAAACCAGTAGCAGCATCGGCACCTGCCGCAGCACCTGCTGCTGTTGCAGCTCCTGTGCAGGATGACAGTGAAGTAATTGCTGTTATTGCAGCAGCTGTAGCTGCTCTTGG
>NZ_WWVY01000046.1:0-1643 GCF_009876955.1 Bittarella massiliensis (ex Durand et al. 2017)
AAGGTTGAAACATTGTAATTTAAGTACCATTCCGAAAAAGGGCGCACAAAACCGAGCCCCCTAAATGCGGGCGAAGTTCAAGCTGTGCTTAAATCCTACGTAACGGCAGGAGCCGTCACCAAATATCCCTGACGCTGGAGGATAAACACTGCTTCTTCCACAGAAACCTCACGGTGTGCGGGAGGTCGGTCAGCTTTACGGTAGAGTTCAGAATTGTACACTTCATTCCATTTGAGAATGTTGTAGATGGCAGTCAACAACATTCTTGCAATAGCAATAATCGCTTTCTTGTGGCCCCTGCGTTTCTTTAGGGCCAAATAGCGGTTACGGACCTCTGGAAACTGCTTGGTACGAATCGCACAAAGAGCGCACTGCACAAGCAACGGTTTGATGTAAGCCCCGGCACGGCTGATTCTGGTAGTTTTCTTCTTCCCGGCACTCTCGTTGTTCTGTGGCGTAAGACCAGCCCAGGAGCAAAGATGCTTCGAGGTGGGAAACACGGACATATCCACTCCAATTTCAGAGATAATGCCGATAGCGGCAAAAGATTGGATACCCGGCGCCGTCATAACAAGGTTGAGTTGAGGAATGTATTTTTCCGCAGTAGACAGAATCAGGGATTCCAAGTTGAGTTTGCACAATTCAAGACTATCCATGTGGGAACGGATAATGCGGAGCTTTTCAGCTTGTTCGGCACACATTTCTCCATCCACGGCGGCTTGAATCTGCTCAATGGGCTTCTTGATGTTTTTAGTAAGATAGGGCTTTACGTCAAAAGGTTCATTGCTTTCTAACAGCCTGGTAGTAATTGCCGATGCAGCTTTTCCAAAGACATCCGAAAATACGTCGTCCAGTTTAATGTTGGAAACAGTAAGGCAGTTCTGAGCACGGTTCTTTTCACCAACATTGAAGTTTGTAAGTTTCCAGTGATAGCGTACCAAATCCCGAAGCTGGCGGATATCTGCTGGAGGGATAAAGCTACCGGAAACAAGGTCGTGCTTGAAGATGTCGGCAATCCACTTGGCATCTCGCTTGTCGGTTTTCTTTCCCCGAATGGCTTTCACATATTTGGGGTGAGCGAGGACGATATTGCAGGTGTGTTCCAAAATATTGTAAATGGGAATCCAATACTTCCCGGTGGATTCCATGCACACATCTTTGCAGTTGTTCTCAGAAAGCCAATCTGCACACCGGCGTAAATCTCCCGTAAAAGTGGAGAACCGCTTGCTTTTGTAGTTGGTCACTCCGTGGTCATTGGTTGTGGCAATACAAGCAACAACAAAGGACTTGTGGACATCCATCCCGCAGCAGATGGGGTAAACGATTTTAAGCATAGCACATCCCCTCAAAATAAGATTTGAGGAGAACAGGCAGGGACTGGACGCTCGCTGAAAGATTGAAGTAGTCCGTCTCTCCAAAGATAAGGTTACAGGGTACTAAACCCTAATTATTGGTGCTTGAAAGAGCATCCGGCACACATAGCCATTCAGTCCAATACGAGGTTGAGCCTACTCACCTCCACGTGCTCTGTAGTGTGCCTGCTTCCTCAAGCCCATTCTAACAAATTTCGACTTGCTGTGTTAGAGGCACTTGTGTTTCATCCATTTTGGTGCCTTGGAGCGCAGCGGAAAGGAATGGTCATA
>NZ_WWVY01000047.1:0-2376 GCF_009876955.1 Bittarella massiliensis (ex Durand et al. 2017)
AAAAACAAGCCGAACAATCAATTCCGGGAGCATTCTGCGTAAAATCCTGACTATACGGCGTGAAAAAAGCGATATTGACGCTTTCCGTCAAAAAAAGAGCCATCCGAAAAGGATGGCTCAAATGGTAAACCATATTCAGCTAAGGACGAACTTTTTACCTCTTGCAGAGATACCAGTTTATCCCCGTCTCTGTAATTGAAATTGACAACGAATCGGTCATCAAAAATATATACCGAGTTTACAAAACAATCTATGATGTTTCGCTGATATGCCGAGACACTCGGGTCGCCCTGCCGGAACCGCTCAAACCGGAACAGAATCTGCTCCCTTGTAAGAAGCGGCTTTGCGATCTGCTCCTGCAGGATGTTTGTCTCCAGCGCCTTACGCTGCTCCTCTAAATCGTCCAACCGCTGTTTGGTAGCTGGTATAATGATTCCCTGTTCGATTGCAGATACGATATTTTCGATTGGTTTATTAACATCTTTCAGCGCGGCCGGCAGTACCGGCAAACGTGTATTTTCTCTGCTTTGATAAGCTAAAAGCTTTTGCGTCAAACGTTCAATCGTGTCCTTATTGAGAGCCTTTTCTATCGCAGCCTTTACTACAAAACGTTCCAAAGATTCCTTTCGCACTGATTTTAAATCGCATCCCGCGCGGCCATTGCGTTTACGGTTCCCACATTTATAATAATCGTGCCATGTGCCTGTATGACTTTTCCGCTTTCACCTGCCATTATAGAGCCACAGTTTCTGCAAAACAGTTTTGTTGTCAGCATATAATTGACATTCGTTCTCGTATGCGCCGGAGCTTTTTGGTTCTGTTCACAGCGTTTTTGTACTCGGTCAAAAACCTCCGGTGTAATGATAGCCGGAATCACTGCGTCCTTATATACCTATTTTAAAGTTATAATCAGGAGGTGCCTGCGATAAAATATTGAGCTAAAATAGTGCCGTCATCGAACGAAGTTTTACAATTTCGTGCGGCAACGGCACTTGAATGGCAACTGATTTGTTACTTGAAAGAAAACTTTTCTTCAGCGAAGGATATTCCTTTTTGATACTGTAAATCAAATATGTTAGGGTAAAAGGAGCATACGGTCAAAATCGGATCGGGAAGCCCCTTTCCTGTAACGGTCACGCCGAGCGTTGCCTCTGGCAAAGCTTCTGGCGTTTGGCTGTTTTTTATATTGAGCCATGCCTCACTTGTTTGCTCCCAAACATCCGAATTTTCAAAACCGTAATCAATAACCGCATAAATTGCCGAATATCCTTTGTACTCACAAAGCTTCAACACTATATTCGCTTCTATTTTTTCTTTTCCTCTACAGACGAACACTTCCTTTTGGGCTGTATACCTCCATAGTTTAGCTTCTTCGTAAAAGTCTTCTTCCATAAGTGCAGCATCTTCAGGAGAACAAATTGTTTCAATTGCTTGGTATGCGTCAATTCCAGGCGTTTCTGAAAGCTGCTCATATTGGTATTCTTCACCCGGTACATTTTTGAACGCCGTACATCCTACTAAAAATATCAATAAAAAATATTCCAAGCAAAAGATAATGTTTTTATTAATCATCCTTTATTCCTTAAGCGTACAGCTTATATGTCCAAATCAGGCTCATTGTATCACTGGAGTAAGTGTCTGTATATGCAGTTGAGCCGGTCAAATTAAACCCGTTAATATTTACTGAGCCGCCTCCGGAATGCGTTCTGGATTCAGTAAAATATCCACTTCCAACAAAATCGACAGAAAGAGAAGGGAATGAAGCGTTGTAGTTATTGTACAACTGCACCCAAGAAGCGGTGGATGTTCCGGTCTGTATCCTTGTGGCACTTCCTACTACGCCTTGAATTTGAAAATAGGAGCCTTTTCCTCTAAGCCACAATGTTGCTTCGGACGTTGCACTATAAGTACTATTTTTTGAATAAGTAAAGGTTTTTGAAACCACCTGATAATGATCGACCAGATCAGCATAAGGTGCTATACCATCACTTTGGGAATTTTTACGAATTCCTTCAAAAAGCTGTACGGCTTCTTCCTCACTAATTCCATTCAATTCTGCAGTTTTTTTGATAAACTCTTCGTAGGTAAGATCAATCACGGTGGTGTCACCTTCACTCCATTGCGGAGGTTCCGCTGCAAATGCGGGCACGGCTATTGCGGCTACCATAATAATACAAAGTGCAAATGTGAACAGCTTTTTCTTCATAATTCTTCAACTCCTATCATTGTGTGATTGGTATTCTTTTATTACACGGATATTTCGCGCGCTGATGCCCATCTATCTAAATTGACGTTGGTATCCTAAATAGTGTCTACACAAGATCAAGCCAAAACAGCACACCAAATAGCAATGCAACGAATTTGCACTGCAGCCAG
>NZ_WWVY01000048.1:0-1533 GCF_009876955.1 Bittarella massiliensis (ex Durand et al. 2017)
TAGTGTCTACTGAACAAATACCAATTTTTGCTGCGGCAATAAAAAGTGCAAAATCCGCCCAAACAGGCGCGAAAGGGTATGCTGGATTTTACGCAGATTCAACACTACAATCGACATGGCAAGCGTAAAACCTACGGTCTCCGCCAGTTTCGTTTTCACTTTTCCAAGGTTGCATTTGCGTTTTGCAAAGCTGAATTGTCGTTCAACCTCTATCCGTTCATTCTGGTCGAAATGGGTCTGCCGCCTGTCGCGCTGCTCGTCCCTTCTCGGTCTTCCCAATGCCGGACCGCTGAGCCGGATTCCGTGCAGTTTGCAGTAGCTGAGGTTTTCGCGGTTTCGGTAAATCTTGTCCGCCAGCACGCGCTCCGGATAATGTCCCTCACGGGCTCTGTAACGCTCTATGGTTTCAACCAGCTTTGTGGCTTCGTTGTAGGCATCAAATGACCAGTACTCCAACCTTGCCCATCCATTGGATACACTGATATCTAGTTTTGCCCCGAACTCCACCGGCTTTCCGGCTTTTCCGCGTACGATTGGTCGGATGAACGGCTGACTTACACTGACAATCCTGTCAGGAACGGAATGTGTATGGTTGTCATACATGTACTTCTGCTGTTCGTAAATTTTTCGCAGTGTTTCAAGCCGAAGCTGCTGCTTTTGGGATAGCTTCAGGCCGGATTGCAGCATAGAATCGACGATGGAAAGGTCTCTGCGGAGATACTGGAGTTGCTTACGGATTGCTTCGCGCGTCTTCTTCACGTTGTGCTTGCGGCTGCGCATATACTTGAGGCTGTCCTTGTGGGCCTTGTTGCGATAGGTTCTGGGTTTCTCTTCCACGCTCTGCTCCTGCAGCGTATCAATGATCTGCTCTGCATTTTCACGCGCCTCGTTCAAAAGCGACACATCCTGCGGAAATCGGATATCAGACGGCGCGCAGGTTGCATCCACAATCAGAGTGCCGCTGTTACCACCGCCTGTGGGAGTGTTATGGTCGTCGTTGTTCTCTGATGTGGTTACAGTTTTGAGTATCATCTCGTTGATTTCTCCCAGCACTTCCGGCGTCAGGCGCTTACGGAAGTACACCATAAGAGATGGGTCAAAGGGCTGCTTGCTGTCGTCGTAGCCGGGATTGCCGCAGAAGTATTGAAAATACGGATTCTCCTGAATCTGCAGAGCCGTTTCTTCGTCGGAAAAACCGTACTCCGCCTGAATGATGCAGGCTCCTAAGGCTAAGCGTAGTGGCTTTGCCACATTGCCCTTGCGATTGGTGAACAGCTTGGCATAGCGTTTCTCAATATCCAGCCAGGGTATTGTCTGTGCCTTTTTGACCCAGCGATTGCTTTCTTTCAGATTCATGCCTGCCGGTTGATTGAAGTCAGAAAGGCTGATCTGACCGTTACTGTATCGATACATGGCCGCCTCCAAGTGCAAGGTTTTTCGCGTGTTTTCCCGTTTTTCCTTGCACTTATTATACCGCAGAAACGGCGCTATTTCTTGATATCACGTGGCCTTTTTTTTGTTCAGTGGACATTA
>NZ_WWVY01000049.1:0-1816 GCF_009876955.1 Bittarella massiliensis (ex Durand et al. 2017)
GTCTCCATCAGTGCGTCGTACCACATCCGCTGCAGGTCCATGATCGACAGGCTGTAGTCGCCCTCGCTGCTGCTGATCTCCTTTGCCGTGCGCTCCACAGCCTCCACGTCCGACAATATACCGCGTTTCAGGCCGATGATATTTTCACACGCCTTTAAATAGCTCTGCTTCCGCCGTTCAAAGCTCTCATCCCGCAGCGCAGGGGAGAAAATGGTCAGGCCTTTGTCGTTGGTGTCGCCGTCCAGCCCCACGAACACGTCGTCCTTCAGCCGCATCACGCCGCCCTCCGGGCCCGGCGTCATAAGCATATCCGAGCCCGCCACGATCCGGCTGCGTCCCAGCTCGAACTCGCGCCCCAGCTGGTACTCATTTTTGTAGATGTTGTGGATCAGCTGCACCGCGCCCTCGTACACGCTCACGCCGTCCGGGCTCCCGTCCACGTTATTTGCCATCGGCATGCGGATGTAGGTCATGCCCAACCCGCCGAAGGGCACGCTGTAGGTGTGCTCCGGGGCCAGCGCCGCATACTGCGGCAGGCTGTCCAGCCGCACCTCATGCCCCAGTGTGCTGCTGTTTTCCGACACATACAGGTTGTACCGGATGGTCAGATACCCGCTGCCATCCACAGTCCGGCGTTCCAGCAGCGTGTAGTAGTCGGAGCCCGCCCGGCTCCGCTCGCTCATCAGCACGTCCGTGATGCCGCGGGGCCCGCGGGCCAGTACGTTGTAGCAGTCGCGCCTTACCACATGGTAGGCCAGCCGCCCCGTGCCGTCCGGTGCAGGCTTCAAAAAGCCTTCGCCGCCCACCATGACCCACTGCAGCACGTCCTGCTTTTCGGCGTCGATGAGGCTGCGCTGTCCGTCCAGCCACGCCGTTTTTCCGGTGCCGTTTTCCGTAAAGCTGGAATCGTACTCCGCAAAACAAGCCTTTGTCAGTTTGTTGGTGATGGTGTAGGGGATGCGCTGCGCCGGGTCTTCGTCCTTGCCCTTCACCGCTTCACGCATGAAGAACAGCTCGAACCACTCCCGCACCGCCGCCCGCATAGCCGCTGTGCTGGTGTCCTTCAGCCCCGCCGCCTGCGCCCCTGTGATGGCGGCGTCGTCAAACAGCGCCCTTACGACTGCGTTCATCCGCCGTCACTCCTTTCGATCCGAATTTCCGGCTGCTTTGCCCGCAGCCCGCGCTCCACGCCGTTGATGTATGCCCGCAGCGTGCGGTTTTCCGCCTCCAGCTCCCGCACACGCTTCTGCGCCGCCGCCAGCGCGTCGCCGTATTCCAGCACCGCCCAGCTGGGCAGGTACTTCTTCAGCAGCCAGTCCTTCAGCTTCATTTGTCACGCGCCCTTTCTCTGCCAGATGCGGCTGCAGGCATACCGCGCCGCGTCGATGCCGTGGTCCCGTGCGTCCATCAAAGTACCCAGCACCGTGCCGTCCGGCGCCACCTCGTACTCCCATTCCAGGAACTCCTGCAGCACGCACGGGCATTTTATCGGATCAATTACGATAGCGTTCAGGCCCTGCAGCCACCGCACGCCCAGCTCACGGCTGCCCGGCCCTTTCCGGGCGGGCCAGCACCGCAGGCCGTAGCTGCGGTAATCCGCGCAGGATTTTTCGTCCGCGAGGTCCGCAAGGATCAGCTCGCCCGGGGCCACCCGTTCTTTCACGAGCCGGGCCGTGTAGTCATTCTGCAGCTTATTGCCCCGGGCCTCGTCGAAGATGTACAGCGTGCGGGTGCCCGCGTGGTAATACGTGCGGATGAACACCCACGGGTCGGGGTAGTACCCCCAGTCCACGCCGCTGATGATGTTGTCGAAGCC
>NZ_WWVY01000050.1:0-1220 GCF_009876955.1 Bittarella massiliensis (ex Durand et al. 2017)
CTGTGCGAGCTTTTTGTTCTTGTCGAAAGCATGGCTGTAAATGTCCAATGTGGTGCTGGGCTGTGCGTGCCCCAGCAGGCCCGCCACAGTGCGTACATCCACACCCTGAGCAATGAGCATGCTGGCGTTAGTGTGCCGCAGGCTGTGCACGTTCAAATTGTCCGGCAAATTGCCCTCCCGCAGAATCTTTTTGAACCGGAATGTGAATGTACTCGGCACCATCGGATCCCCGCCGGGCTGCCGGAACAGATAGTCCTCTTCCTCCAGCCCCCCTTCACCACGCTGTTCTTTCTCCCACACACTTTCTTTTTGCCAGACACGAAGCAGTTTGCAGAGTTCTTTCGACAGATATACCACCCGTACCCCCGCACGGGTCTTCGGTTCTTTCACCAGGATCGGCTGGCCGCTCAGCTTTACTACATTGCGCCGGATATGCAGCGCCCGCTGGTGCCAGTCGATGTCCGACCACCGCAGGCCGCAGGCCTCGCCCCTCCGCATGCCCGTGGCGAGGATCAGCTTGAAATAGACCTCGTATTTCAGGCTCTGGCCTTCCAGCGCTGTGATAAGCCTTTGCACCGTTTCCTCATCCGCCACCGGCCGCTCCTGCGGCGCGCCTTTCTTCCTGTATGCCCGCCATGCAGGATTGTGCGTGATATACCCTGCCTCCACTGCATCGGACAGGATCCCGCAAAGACAAGAATGGATGCCCTCCACTGTTTTTTCAGCCAGCAGTCCGCCTGTCTTCCAGTTCTGTTCCGAGCGCATCGCATCGTAGAAAGCCCGTAAAATATCCTTGTTCAGCTCTGCCAGCTTGTAATGCCCCAGCGCTGGCAGGATTCGCCGGATATCCTGCTTATCCCGCACCAGTGTGCTGGCCGCCAGTTTCTTTGGCGCCACCTGCTCCAGCCAGACGTCGATGTATTTTGCCAGCGTGATGCTCCGATCCACAGACTCACCGGGAGTGTGCTTCACCTCCCGTTCGTAAAGGACCGCCTGTTCATTGAGCCATTTCTCCGTCTGTTTTGCCGTCAGCCCCTTCGGCGGATGCACTGTCTTTTGCGCCGGCTTCAGCCGGTTGCCCTGGTAATCGTATCCCCGGGATACCACCAGCAGATAACTGTTTTCCCCGCGCTTGTGGATGCTTGCCATATTGACCACTCCTTTTGGGTTTCTGACACAAAGCATACCGTCAGCTGTGCTCAATAGCCAGCTCCAAACCC
>NZ_WWVY01000051.1:0-1159 GCF_009876955.1 Bittarella massiliensis (ex Durand et al. 2017)
GTGCGGGCCCCCGTCAATTCCTTTGAGTTTCAACCTTGCGGTCGTACTCCCCAGGTGGATTACTTATTGTGTTAACTCCGGCACGGAGGGGGTTATCCCCCCACACCTAGTAATCATCGTTTACGGCATGGACTACCAGGGTATCTAATCCTGTTTGCTCCCCATGCTTTCGAGCCTCAGCGTCAGTAAAAGCCCAGCAGGCCGCCTTCGCCACTGGTGTTCCTCCCGATATCTACGCATTCCACCGCTACACCGGGAATTCCGCCTGCCTCTACTTCACTCAAGAACCACAGTTTTGCGCGCAGTTCAGGGGTTGAGCCCCTGCATTTCACACGCAACTTATGATCCCGCCTACACTCCCTTTACACCCAGTAATTCCGGACAACGCTCGCCATCTACGTATTACCGCGGCTGCTGGCACGTAGTTAGCCATGGCTTCCTCCTGTGGTACCGTCATTATCGTCCCACAAGACAGAGGTTTACAATCCGAAAACCTTCTTCCCTCACGCGGCGTCGCTGCATCAGGGTTCCCCCCATTGTGCAATATTCCCCACTGCTGCCTCCCGTAGGAGTCTGGGCCGTGTCTCAGTCCCAATGTGGCCGTTCAACCTCTCAGTCCGGCTACTGATCGTTGCCTTGGTGGGCCGTTACCCCGCCAACTAGCTAATCAGACGCGAGCCCATCTCAGAGCGGATATAAATCCTTTCTTGGTCAGGGGATGTCCCCCGACCACCGTATGCGGTATTAGCAGTCGTTTCCAACTGTTGTCCCCCACTCCGAGGCAGGTTGCTCACGTGTTACTCACCCGTCCGCCACTAACAACATCCATCTTCCTAGCAAGCTATTCCGTCGGATGTGTCCGTTCGACTTGCATGTGTTAGGCGCGCCGCCAGCGTTCGTCCTGAGCCAGGATCAAACTCTTTATCAAAGTTGTATCTAAACAGTGTTCCCACCGTTCAAACCTAAGCTCATTTCAAACTTGACGTTTAAAATTACTTCGCTTGGTGTTGTCTCTCAAAGAGACGCATCCAGTCCGTGATAGACCGGATTTTTAGGTCCGTTCAAGCTTCAGTATTGTTCAATTTTCAAGGTCCGTTCGGCATCTCGCCGTGCCTTTTATTATATCTCGCTGCCTTCTTTTTGTCAACCCCTTTTTTCT
>NZ_WWVY01000052.1:0-1087 GCF_009876955.1 Bittarella massiliensis (ex Durand et al. 2017)
GGTGAATTATACTATCAAGTGCAACACTTTAGGGGAACAAAAAGAAGTCCATACAGAACCCTGGTAGAATGAAGTTACCACACCACCAAACCACCGGAGGGAACTGTATGAACTATCATCATCTTACCATAGAAGAGCGCAGTTGTATACGGAAATATTATGTGGATGGGTTGAGCTATCGAGAGATCGCTCGGCTGATCGGGAGAAACGTGAGTACTGTGTCGCGGGAGATACGGCGGAACTGCAGCCACATGTATGACATTCCGACCTACTACCCGCACACAGCGCAGAAGAAGTATCTGCTGCGCCGTTCCTACTGCCACCGCGGGATGTTCCATTCACAGGAAGTGCTCGACTACATAGAGGAAAAGCTGCGGGCGACCTGGTCGCCGGAGCAGATCGCCTGTACCCCTTGTGAGCTGAAGCTGCCAAGCTGGCGTACCATCTACCGGTGGATCTACGAGAAATACCTGGTAAATGGCAATCTGAAAGTACTGCGCCACAAGGGAAAGAGCCACGGAGTGAAAGAAACGCGAGGGAAATACAGTAAGGGAAAGTCGATCCGCAAGAGGGACAAGTCGGTATACAGCCGTGAGGAAGCCGGGCATTGGGAAGCGGATACAGTGGTGAGTGGCCAGGGCAAAAGCAAAGCCTGCTTTGCCACCCTGGCGGAGCGCAAGACTCGGTTTTACATTGCCATGAAGATGTCGGACCGACGGGCGGAGACCATGGAGAACGCCATTGTCGCTGCATTGTCCGCTTTCCCTCCGCAACTGGTCAAGACCATTACCTGCGACCGGGGCACGGAGTTTGCCAACTGGCGCCGCATTGAAGAACGATTGCATTGCGAGGTCTATTTTGCCGACCCATATTGTGCCTGGCAGAAAGGTACAAACGAGAATCTGAACGGCCTGCTCCGGGAGTTTTATCCCAAGGGCAGGAACCTTTCCCGTGTTGCTCCCGCCACATTAAAACGAAACCTGGCGTTGTTGAACGCCAGGCCTCGCAAAGTTCTGTACTTCCATTCTGCTCAGGAATTATGGGACTTCGAGCTCAATTCCTGTTGCACTTAGTTTGACAATTCACT
>NZ_WWVY01000053.1:0-1846 GCF_009876955.1 Bittarella massiliensis (ex Durand et al. 2017)
GCTTACGGTGCTAATTTTCAGCGCGGGGCTGTAGGAGGCGAAAAAGATCATAAACTCAGTATTGGTGAACTTCCTGTAATCTCTGGAACGATCACGCCACATTGGTCTGAAGAGGGTACGACTATTGCTTCGGTTGGCGGCGTGTTTTCTGCTACAGGGAGCAATGCAGCGTATCGCGACGGTGGCTCGAAGGTCTCTGGCACAAGTTCGGTAAAAGTGATTAAACTTGCTTTTGGAGAAGGGAAAAGTCACAACACCTTGCCGCCCTACCTCGCGCAAAACATCATCGTGCGAGCTTTGTAAAGCCCACATGCTTACGGTGCTAATTTCCTGCTTCTCAAAACGGGCGGAAACACCACGCATACACAAGCAGAAAATGAGGTGGCGGCACACGGGCATGAGTGGGTGGGCTGGGCTGGTTCAAGCAGTTCGAGCGGTACATATACGGGGCTTGGAGGGTTTAAAGGCGGCGTCTGGGATACAGTCAGCGGAAGCTGGCCGACTTATGAAGGAGGAACCGGAATCAAGCGTACTTCTGCAGCTAAGCCTATGGACATTATGAATCCGTATATAGGTCAAAACATCATAGTGCGCGCACTATGATATTCTGTGCGAGATACGGAGGCAGTGTTGATATTGCCTGCCCATGTGGAGATCCATTCTGCTGATCCAATGGTACTCCACCGTAGCCCGCGCCGTGGGAATCCCAAATTCCAACAGACCATTGCTCAGCGGTGCGGGATACAAACGTAATTGCGTTTGCTGGAAGATTGCGAGCCTGTATTGTTGCTTGCGTCGTACCGCCCCAGCTGCGCAGCGCAAAATTAGCACCGTAAGCTAACGGGAAGCGTTCAGCCAATTTTTTACAGTTGAAAAAGCCATCTGCTGCGCCGGAACTGAGTGAATCACCGATTTTAGCATAGAGCACTGCGTATACGGTTTTGCTGAGATCGTCATTAAAATTGACGCGGGCGAAGGCTTTGCTGTTGACTCCGCCCGTGTAGGTGATGACATTCGGAGAGTACCACCACTCACCGATGCCCGGCATGCTTTCTTCCAGCGCAGCGAGCCGATTTCGCATGCTGGCCAGCATAGTCATGAGAGACTCCAGCGTTGCTGGCGAAGACGGCAGTGCAGGGAGTGACGCCGGGACAGTAAAGGGAACCGTTACCGCCGCACCATCGCCGTCAATCTGCAGAAATCGGCCATCGGCTTGTTCCTTTGTGTAATAGTCGGAAAGATCTGTAGTCTTATGACTGTTAATCCAATCGGAGGAATCCGCATCCCATACCCAGATACTGTCCGTACTTCCAAGGATCGCCCATTCGCCGTCTGTGCCGGTGGGGTAAGCTGCACGCAGAGCCGCCACATTTACAAACCAGCCTTTGCACCCCTGGGCAAGCTGTTCCGCCTTTGCGGCACTGGCCGCTGCAGCCGCAGCACTGGCGGCCGCAGCCTCAGCATCGCCTTCAATCTGCTGTACCAATGCCTGATTCTGTACAACAGATTGCGCAGTGCCCTCCTGAGCTTGCTGCGCTGTCTGGGCGCTTTGCCCGGCAGCCTCTTGAGCATTTTCCGCCCGCGATGCGTCCGCAGCACTCTGTGCGGCGGCATTTTCAGCGTTGTCCAGAAGTCCCTGCATTTGTTCCAGCGTATTCTCAAACACATTTTTCGGCGGCGCAGCAGTACCCTCGACGCTGGCGGCAAACTGCAAGCCGTTGGACTGCAGCTTGATGATTTCCTCACCCGTGGAGGACTTGCCCACAAAATGCACATCCAACTGTCCGGCATACGCAGTGAAATCCGCCTCCACAGGCCAGGTAATAATAATCTGCCCCTCATTGTC
>NZ_WWVY01000054.1:0-1080 GCF_009876955.1 Bittarella massiliensis (ex Durand et al. 2017)
AATCTGAGGATAATCCTTTGATTATTGCCAGCAAAAGCGCACTGACTCAAGCCGCCAGGCAGGGTCTGTCAGCCAGAATCAGGTTTGCCAGAGCAAACATGATATTGAATTTGGCTTGCTGCTTTTCGAGTCCTCGGTATCGTGTCTTTCGGAAGCGCAGCTGTTTCTTGACGACACCGAATACATGCTCCACTTTTGCCCGGATAGAAGACTTCGCGTGCTCTGCTTTTTTGGCGGCGTACCGCCCACTCTTACTCAGTTTCTTTACCTGTGAAGGACGACGATTGATTTTGTACCTGATTTTGTGGCCTGACTTGTTCCTGACGATGGCATCTTCTCGCTTACCGGCTCCCAAATAGCCGCTATCGCCATAGACAACAGCTTCTTCTCCGGTCAGCAGTTTCGATGTTTCCGAAACGTCATGCACATTTGCCGCAGTAGCTTTCACTGTATGAACCACTCCGCTGTCCTTGTCCACGCCGATATGCGCCTTATATCCAAAGTGCCAGGTGTTGCCCTTCTTGACTTGACAGGCGTCCGGATCTCGCTGCTTTTCACGATTTTTTGTGGAGGATGGCGCTGCAATGATCGTGGAGTCCAAAATGGTCCCTTTTTTGAGGATAAGTCCTCTTTGCTGCAAAAGCTCCACTACCTGGCGAAAAAGCTTCTCCTGCAGTCCATTGCGTATCAGCAGATTCCGAAAGCGGCCGAGGGTATCTCCATCCGGCACCTGGTTGCTGGAATCAACGCCGCAGAACTCCGAAAATGCGCGGCTGTCGATTGCCTCTGCCACCGTAGCCTCATTACTCAGGTCATAGAGATTTTGCAGCAGATACAGCCGCAGCATGGTCTCCAGCGGATAGGGTTTGTTGCCGCGCTCTCCTTTGTAATAGCACGGCTGAATCATGGCAAGCCATTCCTTCCACGGGACGATCCGTTCTATCTGATCAAGAAATTCTTTTTTCTTTGTCCGCACCTGTGCCAGTTCATCGCTGAATGCAGAAATTGTCATCTGTTTATCCATAAACTCATTATATCATATTTGGCAGCATCCGGTGCCTTTTTCTGTGCGGTGTTGCC
>NZ_WWVY01000055.1:0-1416 GCF_009876955.1 Bittarella massiliensis (ex Durand et al. 2017)
TGCACATCCAACTGTCCGGCATACGCAGTGAAATCCGCCTCCACAGGCCAGGTAATAATAATCTGCCCCTCATTGTCGGGATCTACGGAAACCCCCAGCTGCTTGTTTATAAGGGTCATATAGTCCGGATGGGAAGCGCGCACATACCAGGTCATCGCGGACAGGTCGTGCCCGTCGTGATAGCGTGGGCCGGTGACGTCGTAGACCTCCGCGCGTGCTTCGCCTTGTGTATGCAGGCCGGCCTCCGGCCCAAAGTACACATATTTGTCTTTGAACTCAATCGAAATAGCCATAAGAACCTCCAAGAAATTGATCAGACAACGGAGCCGGTGAGTTTGGTCCATTGGCTGTCCCTTGTAGTCCGGACAAGCAAAGTCCCCTGCGTGCTGTAGGAGAACACAATATCCGCATAGTTTCCGGCGAGATTGTCCACCTGGCCTGAGCGTGTGGCAAAGTCTGCTTTTGCAGCAGATTCAGCCGTGGCCGCGGTCTCCGCTTCAACCGCAGTTTCCGCACTCTTTGCAGTTTTCGCCGTCTCAGCGGTCTCTGCGCTTTTCGCGGTATCCGCTGAGCCCGCGCTGGCGGCGGTGTCTGCTTTTGTGGCTGTCGCTGCTTTTCCAGCGGATTCCGCATATCCCGCCTCGGATGCATAGGCGGCCCGTGCGGCGCTGTCCGCGTAGATGCTCTGCGCAGGCGCGCCCACCGGATACTCCACCACATAGGTGCCGCTGTCCTCAATGATCCGCACACGCTGGCCGGCAGCGAACCGCACGGCCGTGTTGCACTTGTAATGCTTCAGGCTTTCCGTTTCCGCCCCGTTGAAGATGAGCGCGATGCCGTCCTCGTATACAGTACCCACCGTGGCGAAGGACTGGCCGGGCGGGTCCGGCTGCACGATGGCCTGCTGCTCCTGATACGTCTCCAGGATCATAGATACACCACTCTCTTTCCCGTATGGGTCATTTTGTACGGCTGTTCCAGCTCCAACCGCCAGCCTGTCTCTTCGTACAGCGTGCTCTCACCATCCCGCACCAGCTCCACCAGGTCAAAAACGGCGTGCCGCCCGCTGGGGCCGGTGTAAAATGTGCGGGTCTCCGTGGACTGCAGGCTTTTAAACCGCTTGTTGTCCGCATATGCCTGCAGCTCCGCCTGAGACGCAATGTTGTCCAGCTTCTCATAGGACACGACCCGCCGTCCCAGGTTTACAGTGGAAAAAACGCTGTCCGGCCTGTCGTTGACTGATACGGCCCGCATGGACGAATCAAGATCCGGGTTATCCACTTCCGCGATAAAGACGTTTGGATGGTCGAACAGATCCACCGCCTGCGTCCACTCAGGGTATTGGATGGAATACTCTCCATCCCGGTACGTCACGGATATCGCATCCGCGGACGGCATGCGGAACGCACTGCAGTG
>NZ_WWVY01000056.1:0-1748 GCF_009876955.1 Bittarella massiliensis (ex Durand et al. 2017)
ACGGAGATCCGGCAGATGAGCGACGATGTGAAAGACATCAAGGAAAATTGCATCCGGCGCGAGGAATTTGTTTCGCACCAGCTGAAGCTGGAGAACAAGCTGGACCGTCTGATGGAGTTCATGATGAAGCAGGGAGGCAACTGAGATGGACGAAAATGAACTGCGCCGAAAGATGCAGGCCGGCGAGCTTGCGGCCAATAACGGAACTGTGATGCGCACACTGGCCATCGCGGGCTGCGATTTCAAATTTTTAAAATTGAAGGGCCTGCTGCTGGCGCTGGCGGGCGGCATGGACCGGATGGCGCTGTGCAGCAGCATCAACTACCTGGCGGACAGCGGATACCTGCAGGTACGCTGCATCGAGGACAAGGCCCCGTCCAGCGTTTCGGACGCAGAGCTGGAGGACCTTGAGGTCAAGCTGACGCCGCGCGGCATCCAGCTGCAGCGCTGCGTGAAGAAAGACCCGCTGGTGGATATGTAGGAGGGCTTGAAGATGCGCGGAAAAAACAGGAGCCGCAGCACCATATCACAGCTGCCGCCCGAGGTCCGCGACGTCGTGGATGAGATGGTGAAAGCGACGAACACCTGCACGCTCGCGGATATTCAGAAGTATCTGGCGAGCCTGGACGTCACGCTGAGCCTGCAGGCAATCAGCACCTACAGCAGAAAGCTGCTGGCCTCGCTGGAGGATATCCGTGTGACAAACGAGCGGATGAACGCCATGGTGCGGGAAGCGGCGAAGTATCCGGAGCTGGATTTTTCCGAGGTGATCAACCGGGTGGCGGGGCAGAAGATCCTGGACGCCATCCTGTCGAAGCCGGACGAAGAGTGGAACGATATCGCGCTGGATAAGCTGCTGCGGGAGATGAACGCGCAGACAAAGGCTGTGGCGTACGCCCGCAGGCTGGACATTCAGAGCAAGGATGACACGCAGGCCGCCATGGGCGAGCTGAAGGCGGAGTTCTTCTCAGCCCTTGGTACGGAACATCCGGAGCTGTACCGGCAGCTCGTGGCGGCGCTGGAGCGCCGGCAGAAAGGGGCGCAGCGCTGATGAATTGGTACGCACTGCAGGTCCTGACCGGGACGGAACGGGACGTATGCACGGCGCTGCGGCGCAAAGGCGTGAAAGCCAGAGCCCCGGACCAGCGGATGGAGATTCGGCGGCGGGGTCAGTGGCAGACCGAGGACCGGCTGCTGCTGCCGGGATATGTGTTTGTGGGCGCGGACTATAACGCGGCGTTGTTCCATCTCGTTTCCCCTGTCCCCGGCGTCATCCGGTGGCTGGGGCTGGAGCACGGCGAGCCGCAGGCGCTGGACACTCGGGAGGCGCTGCGGTGGCGGCTGGACAGTGACGAGACGCTGGAGCCCAGCCGGGTGCTGTTTCACGCAGACGGTACGTGGCACGTTCTGGACGGCCCTCTGGCGGCGTTTGCAGGCTGCCCGGTGCGGATGGAGCGGCGGCAGCGCCGGGCGTATGTGACGGCGGAGCTGGGCGGCGTGGCCCGGCGGGTGCGGTTCGGCGTCATCCCTGTGGACGGTGATGCGCAGTGAAGCGGAAAGACCCGCGGCGCGAACTGGCACGGAAGCTCTCCGGCGCGAAGCTGAAGGAGCCGCCGGAGCTGTGCACGCGGTGCGTGTGGGCCATGCATGAGAGCGGCTGCCCGGTTTGCCCCTTCCCCCGCTGCGTGCGGCGCAGCACACCGGGAAATGTGGAAAAGTTGAAACCGGTGTGAAAACTCGTTGAAAAC
>NZ_WWVY01000057.1:0-1755 GCF_009876955.1 Bittarella massiliensis (ex Durand et al. 2017)
CTGGCCGGGCGGGTCCGGCTGCACGATGGCCTGCTGCTCCTGATACGTCTCCAGGATCATAGATACACCACTCTCTTGCCCGTATGGGTCATTTTGTACGGCTGCTCCAGCTCCAACCGCCAGCCTGTCTCTTCGTACAGCGTGCTTTCACCATCCCGCACCAGCTCCACCAGGTCAAAAACGGCGTGCCGGCCGCTGGGACCGGTGTAAAACGTACGGGTCTCCGTGGACTGCAGGCTTTTAAACCGCTTGTTGTCCGCATACGCCTGCAGCTCCGCCTGAGACGCAATGTTGTCCAGCTTCTCGTAGGATACGACCCGGCGTCCCAGGTTCACGGTGGAGAAAACGCTGTCCGGTCTGTCGTTGACCGATACGGCCCGCATGGACGTCTCCAGATCCGGGTTATCCACTTCCGCGATAAAGACGTTTGGATGGTCAAACAGATCCACCGCCTGCGTCCACTCAGGATATTGGATGGAATACTCTCCATCCCGGTACGTCACGGATATCGCATCCGCGGACGGCATGCGGAACGCACTGCAGTGTACTGTGCCGCCGCCGTCCATCCAGATGCTGTTGTAGTTGATCTCCGCCGCCAGGGCGTTGATGATCGTGAGCCGGTCTGTGCCCGGCTCCCAGTCCTCCCGGTCCGCCTGCAGCGTGGCGGTGTTTTCCTCCACAAAAAAATCCGTGATGCCGGATTCAACCAGCAGCGCCTGGATGGCTGCCGTGTACAGCGTCCCTTTTGCCAGATGCAGCCGCGTCTCTATCTTCGAGGACATGGCAAGATAGGTCAGGTCATAGGCTGTAAGGCTCACCACAGGCCGCATGCCGTCGTGTTCCGTGTATGCATCGGTAGGGATATACTTGCCGAGCGGCCGGCGCACGCCGTCGATGGTGAGCACCGGCTGGATCACGTCCGTGAGGTAGTTGACGTCGCTGTTTTGTGCAAACTTTCCGCTGAGCGCCCATTTCACCGCAGCGTCCGCCGTCACCGAAATGGCTGCACCGCCGCCTTTGAATGCGGTAAGCCGGGTAAATTCCACGTTATCCCGCAGCACAAGGTATTCCACCGATACATTACTCATAGCTGATCTCCTGCCTGTGATCCGTCTCGACGATGGTGAACTGTACATCCCGCGCGCGGCCATGGGCCGCCTGGATGTTCCCAAGCACCCCGATCACAACATCGCCCCAGCAGTCTTTGTAAACTACGGCAGAACCCAGCAGGCCGCGCAGGGTATCCATCTGTGCGGCGTCCCGGAGCGTGAAAGCGAAGTCGTGGCTGGCGTCTTCCATGCCGCATGTATACAGTTCGGGTTTTGTGCGGCCGTAGTAGTGTACGTAGTCCACCTGTGCGCTGTAGCTTCCGTCATGTGCGGGCCTCTCACCGGCCCGCAGCCGCAGCTTCAGCCAGGGCGCGCCATCCTCAACGGCCCCCAATACGGCGTTTTCGATTGCCAGGAAGGCATGGACGGGCGCGCTGTCGGCGTAGTATCCCTCCGGCGTGACGCCGCGCACAGTATACACATGCTTTCCGGTACACAGACGGTCTGTGATCCCGCTGCCCGCTGAGCGCGTAATGGGGACACCGTCACGCAGTATGAAGTATTCGGCGTACGCGGCGTCCGTTTCCCAGGATATTTCAATGGCGCTTAAACGGGCATTGAAAGCGGCGTCAATAGTTGGTCCGGGAACGTTCAGAACGGTAATGGAGCCAACGGCCGGAGCGGATTCCACGCCGAACACTGTCTT